>JAOZSZ010000230.1 GCA_029939385.1 Pontiella sp.
AGGTTCTCGTGCCTAACAGCGTGCGGGTTCGAGTCCCGCCTCGCCCACCATCTTTTTTTAACAAGCCGACAAAACGAACGATGAATCCAAAAGGGAATGTACCGCACTTCACATTAAGACCCCACCCCATGGTCTCTATGGCACTGATTCTCGTTATTATCGTGGGCTTATTGGTGGCGCTATCCTTTTTTTCCATGGAGGAAGGGATCGGTGATTATAAGCGAAAAGGCGTTACCACCCTTATTCTTACCGGAATCATCAGTATTTTCCTCACTATTTTGGCTACAGCCAAACTCTGGTTCACCCACCTTTGGAAAAAAAATTCAACCCACGACCGGCACAAAAACCACACCAAACACCACCCCACGATTAAAGAACGTGAGTTTCGCGGTAAGCGCTAATTTTTCAAACATTGGAACTTGAGCCTTATGGGCATTCGCCCGACAATACCGACATGAAGATCGTTTGCGCAGAAACTGTATTGCTTGGCGAACGGACCTTTTCCAATGCGGGAAAGACCGTCATCATCCCCGATCGTGAAATCACCCGTAACGACCTGCTCGATGCCGATGCTCTCATTGTCCGCTCCAAGACCAAAGTCAACCGCGCGCTCCTTGCCGGAACCCCCGTTCAATTTGTTGGAACGGCCACGGCCGGAACCGACCATATGGATGCGGCCTATCTCGAACAACACGGCATTTACTCCTGTGCATCCCCGGGATGTAACGCCAATAGTGTTTCGGAATATCTGATTGCAGCCCTGCTCACACTACGCACCCGTCACGATTTTGATCTAAAAGGGAAAACGATCGGCGTCATCGGTTGCGGTAACGTTGGGAGCCGCGTCGTTAAAAAATGCCAAGCCCTTGGCATGAATGTACTGCGTAATGATCCCCCGCTAGCCGCCCTTTCTACCGACCCCGATTTCCAACCCTTAGAAAATGTACTCGCGGAATGCGATGTGGTCACCCTGCATGTTCCGCTGGTAAAAAAAGGACCTTGGCCCACCGAACGGTTGGCAGACTACTGTTTTTTTGAACAGCTCAAACCCGGAGCCCTTTTCATTAATGCCGCGCGCGGGAGCGTATGCGATTACGATGCCTTGCTTGATGCCAAAGCCGGCGGAAGCGTTGCCCGAATGGTCATTGATGTTTGGAGCTCCGAGCCCGCATTCCGTACCGATGTGCTCAAGATGGCCGATCTCGCCTCGCCCCACATTGCAGGGCACTCCTACGAGGGAAAGCTTAATGGAACCGTGGCTTGCTATAACGAGCTCTGCAACTTTTTCGAAATCCAGAAAATAGAGAATGTCGAAGCCTCCCTGCCCCCTCCGGAAACTCCACGCATCAACATTGATTGTACGGGCCGCGACGATGAACGTGTGCTCCATGAAATCATTAAATTAATCTACGACATTGAGATCGATGACCGCCAGCTTCGCGAGGCCAGTATGCACGATGAAATCCGTCGTGCTCGCCACTTCGATGCCCTCCGCAAAAACTACCGTACCCGCCGCGAGTTCAGCAATACCGTGGTAAATTTAGAAAACGGCCGAGAATCTCTGCATCAAAAAGTAAAAGCCATGGGCTTTAAAAGGCCCCCTCTAACGAGATAAAATCTATGGAAAACAGATATAAAACAGCATTAGTGACGGGTGCATCCAGCGGGATCGGACGCATGACCGCAAAACACTTGGCCGATCAAGGATACAAACTCATTTTGGTCGCCCGCCGCGAGGAGCGCCTTCTTGCCTTAAAAGAAGAGTTGGGAGCAGATATTTCCTGCCACATTATCGCGAGCGATCTTCGAGACACCGCCGCCGTACGACAAGCCATCGAAACCCTTCCCGAGGGATTTCGCTCGATTGATGTCTTGATCAATAATGCCGGCTTGGCGGCGGGAACAGAACCCGCCCAAAATGCAGAATGGAACGACTGGGAAGAGATGATTTCTACCAACTGCATGGGACTCAGTAATATCACCCATGTCCTTTTACCAGGCATGGTGAAACGCAACTGCGGACACATTGTTAACATTGGCTCGGTGGCCGGAATATATGCTTATCGTGGTGGCAATGTATATGGCGCAACCAAGGCTTTTGTGGAGCACTTTTCTCGTGGACTTAAGGCCGATTTATTGGGTACGCAGGTTCGCGTAAGTAATATTTCGCCCGGCATGGTGGGGGAATGCGAATTTTCACTCGTTCGCTATCGTGGCGACACTAAAAAGGCTGAAGCCGTTTATAACCAGGTGGAGCCTCTTGATCCTTCCGCCATTGCAGAATGCGTGGTGTGGTGCATTTCGCGCCCGGCACACATCAACATTCTAAATATGGAAGTCATGGCCACCTGTCAGGCCCCCGGCGGACTTGCCGTTAGCCCAAAAGAATAAAGCCGCCCTTCCGACAACGGCCCTTTTGCAACCCACACATTATACCAACACATCCTTCAAATACTGTCCGGTATAGGAGCTCTTATTCTTTGCCACTTTTTCAGGAGTTCCGGTGGCAACGATAGTGCCTCCATGAATACCGCCGCCGGGGCCGAGATCGATGATGTGATCGGCCCGTTTAATCATATCGAGGTTGTGTTCGATGACGATGACCGTATTTCCCTCGTCGCGCAGGCGCTCTAAAACCTCTAGCAGTTTATGAACATCAGCAAAGTGTAACCCCGTGGTCGGTTCATCGAGGATGTAAAGCGTCTGCCCGGTGGAGCGCTTACTGAGTTCGGTGGAGAGCTTCACGCGCTGGGCCTCGCCGCCGGAGAGCGTCGTGGCAGGTT
>JAOZSZ010000040.1 GCA_029939385.1 Pontiella sp.
TAATCTAACCCGATTTCGCCAACGGCCTTCACCAATGGATTTTTAACCCAATTCTGCAATTCGGAAAGATCCGGAGTCTGAGTCGCCTCATCACGATCATAACCCACACATCCAAAAATCTTTCCCGGATATTCCTCGGCCAACCTCAACGACAGTGCGTTGGCCTCTGAGGAACCCCCTATAGCCACCATTTCATTAACCTTCGCCGACGTAGCACGTTCTAGTAATTCAGAAAATGAATCGTCTTTTACAAACTGATCAAAATGCACATGCGTATCAATAAACATAATGTCGTGAAGTAAACCGAAAGTATGGGGCCACGTGCGAGAATTTTAGACATAATTATTTTGCCATTTTAGGCCTTGCAGAAGCGCAAGCGAGTCGGCATATTGTCGCGCCTTTAGAAGGTTTATAGAGAGTAATTTAACGAGGTAAAGCAATGGCTAGAGAAGTCCCTTTAAAGAATGTCCGAAACATTGGAATTATGGCGCATATTGATGCGGGCAAAACAACTGTTTCTGAACGCATCTTATACTATACCGGTCGTTCACATAAAATCGGCGAAGTGCATGATGGTGCAGCCACCATGGATTGGATGGAGCAAGAACAAGAGCGTGGCATTACGATTACCTCTGCCGCAACAACCTGCATGTGGAAAGATCATATGATTTCCATTATCGATACTCCCGGACACGTGGATTTCACGATGGAAGTAGAGCGCGCCCTGCGCGTACTCGACGGAGCAATTGCTCTTTATTGTGCAGTAGGCGGTGTTCAGCCCCAGTCCGAGACCGTTTGGCACCAGTCCGAACGTTATGAAGTTCCAAAGATTGCCTTCGTTAATAAAATGGATCGAATTGGCGCTGACTACTTTAGCGTGGTTGAAGGCATCCAAAGCATGCTCGGCGCAAATGCCGTTCCCGTGGTTATTCCAATCGGCGCATCCGAAGACTTTATTGGTGTGATCGACCTGATCACAATGAAAGCACTCATCTTTAAAGAAGAGTCTCAAGGTGCAGAATGGGATGAAACAGATATCCCCGCCGATCTATTGGACGAAGCCACAGAATGGCGGAAGAATCTCGTTGAAAAATGCGCAGAGCAAGACGAAGAGATGCTCGAAAAATATTTTGAAAAAGGTGATCTAACCGAAGATGAAATCTGGAAGATTCTGCGTACGGCCACTTGTGCTCGCCAGGTTGTTCCTGTTTATTGCGGATCGGCCTTCAAAAATAAAGGGGTACAACAGGTTCTCGATGCTGTCATCAAGATTCTTCCTGCACCGAACGAAATCCCTCCCATCATCTGCACGAAAGATCCAGAGAACCAACGTAAGGTTGATGATAATGAAGTTCTATCGGCTTTGGCATTTAAAATTATGTCTGACAAGCACATGGGCAAGTTGACCTATCTGCGTCTCTATTCAGGAACTCTCAGAGCAGGCGAAACAATCTGGAACAGTAGCCAGCAGAAAAAGCAACGTATCGGACGACTGCTCCGCATGCACGCTAACCGCCAAGAAGCCATCGACGAAGCCGTTGCCGGCGATATTATTGCTGTAGCAGGACTTGCTGAAACCAAAACAGGAGATACGATTTGCCATAAGGACAATGAAATATTCCTAGAATCCATGGATTTCCCCGCTCCAGTTATTAGCATTTCAATCAAACCAGAATCTAATGCGGATAACGAAAAACTAGGCGAAGCTCTGCACCGTCTAGCGGATGAAGATCCTACCTTCACGGTCGCCTTCGACCACGAAACTGAAGAGACTATTATTTCGGGTATGGGCGAGCTTCACCTTGAAATTATCGTTGACCGTCTTCGTCGTGAATTCGCCGTGGTGGCCGAAGTAGGCCGTCCAGAAGTGGCCTACAGAGAAACCGCAACCAGCCCCGCCGATGGCTCCTACAAACATTCCAAGCAGTCCGGTGGACGCGGACAGTATGGCCATGTTGTTATGGGGATTGAACCCGGAAAACCTGGCGACGGCTTCGAGTTTGTTAATCAAGTTGTTGGCGGACGCATTCCTTCTGAATATATCCCTTCTGTGGAAAAAGGGGTCATTCAAGCCCTCGAGGCCGGCCCATTTGCTGGCTACCCAGTAGTAGATATGAAAGTCTCTCTAACCGACGGTTCATACCACGATGTCGACTCCTCCGACTTCGCCTTCCAGATTGCTGGTCGGCAGGCCTTTAAGGAGCTCTTTATGAAAGGTAACCCACAACTCCTTGAGCCGGTCATGAGTATTGAAATCACTACTCCAGATGAATTCATGGGTGCGTGTAATGGCACTATCGCACAACGCCGCGGACGCATTGAGTCCATGGATGAGCGTGGCGGCATGAAGATTGTTAAGGGCATGGTCCCACTGAGCGAAATGTTCGGCTACTCAAACACCATTCGTTCCCTCACCCAAGGTCGCGCATCATTCTCAATGACCTTCGAGCACTACGAGGCGGTTCCGTTCTCTATTGCGGAAGAGGTGATTAACAAGCGCCGGGAAGAAGGAAAGATTAAATAGTTTTTCAAGTCATTGAAAAACAGAATGGCCATCCAATTGGATGGCCATTTTTGTATTCAGGAAACAACCCACTATTTCTTTGTATCCGCAATCAATTTCTTTATGTGCTCAACATAGGCCTTGGGTCCCCCTGCCTGGTACCCCGTTTTAGCCACTGGATTTCCATTAGGGTCAAGAAGATAGACCGTCGGGAAACCCTCAACCCTAAATTTTTTGGCTAAGGCCTTATTTTGTTTTTGAAGTTCCGCACTTTGCTTTGATTTATTACGTGGAAAGTCAGCAAGCACTAATACCAAATTCTCCGCAGCATAGGCCTTAAAAGCATTCATCGAAAATACTTCCTTATTGAGTTTTACACACCAACCACACCAATCAGACCCGCTGAAGTCGATCAATATATATTTTCCCTCGGCTTTAGCTTTAGCTGAAGCCTTTTCAAAATCGGTCCCCCATCCTTGCGAAGCAAAGGCTCCCGCCCCCATAACAACTGCTACCAAAACTACTACCCATTTTTTCATTTTATCCTCCTTGATCAAATTGTGTTAATCCGTAAAACGAAATACGATCGTTGATTATGACATAGTCTTTCATAATTTGTTCATTCCTAATAAAAAAAGCCGCCCCAAAGGACGGCTTTTTTACATCAATCCATGTTAAATGATTAGTTAACATCAATTGCGTTAAGATCCGAAAAGGCCTGTTTGACGCGCTCGACCATACTTTCCTGAGCCTTCCGCAACCATACACGTGGATCATAAAATTTCTTATTGGGTTTATCTGCTCCATCTGGATTTCCGAGCTGACCTTGAAGATAATCTTCGTTCGTCTTATAGAAATTCAAAATACCCTCCCACGTAGCCCATTGTGTATCGGTATCAATATTCATTTTGATTACACCATAGGAAATCGATTCTGAGATCTCTTCAGGAGAAGAACCCGATCCTCCATGAAAAACAAAGTTTAGCGGCTGAGCATCCGTTCCAAACTTTTCAGCAACGTAGGCTTGAGAATCGCGAAGGATTGTTGGGGTCAGCTTCACATTACCCGGTTTATAAACCCCGTGCACATTCCCGAATGACGCCGCAATGGTAAAGTTGGGACTGATCGCCATCAACGTTTCGTAAGCATAAGCAACATCTTCCGGCTGTGTATAAAGTTTGGACTCATCCATATCCGAATTATCCACCCCATCTTCCTCGCCACCCGTGCAGCCCAGTTCGATTTCCAATGTCATCCCTATTTTTTTCATGCGCTCAAGGTACTTCGCAGAGATCTCAATATTTTCTTCGAGTGACTCCTCAGAAAGATCAAGCATGTGTGAACTGAATAGTGGACGACCTTTGGTTTCAAACCATTTTTCACCCTCGTCGAGCAATGCATCAATCCATGGTAATAGTTTTTTTGAAGCATGATCCGTATGAAGGATAACCGCAACGCCATAGGCTTCAGCCATCATGTGCACGTGCTGAGCTCCGGAGATAGCTCCTAGAGCTGCTCCGTTTTCCTTACAACCCTTCCCGGCAGTAAAGGATGCTCCGCCATTAGAGAATTGAATAATAACAGGAGAATTGACCGATGCGGCCGCTTCGAGAACCCCATTAATTGAGTCGGTTCCCACGACATTTACTGCGGGTAATGCAAACTTATTTGCCTTCGCAATTTGAAAAACTTTTTGTACGTCATCACCATAGAGAACACCAGGATTGACGGCATCGAGAATCTTTGTCGACATAATATTTACCTTCTTGGTTAGTTGATTTGCTATTGCGTTTACAGCCAATGATTTTGGCAAAATTCGCAGGAATTATATCAGGATGGCTCCTTGCGTCAATCTTGACAGGAGGGTTTTTCCTGAACAGGAAAATCGAAATGTGTTTCAAATAAGTTAACAAGCTTTTTACAAAATGTTTCTTCTTCGGGACCTGTAACTTGAATGATGACTTCGGCCCCCGGTTCCAGACCGAGCATAATTAATTCCAAGACAGAAGAAAGAGTGCAGGTTCCAGATTTTGAAAGAACAAGAATATCACCGGGATAAGAGCTTCCTTCCTTTACTAAAATAGCAGAAGGCCGGCAATGAATGCCGGCCTCATTCAAAACAATTGCTTTTGCTTCAAACATTCTATTTTTCAGAGGGTTCTTCAGCTTCGCCCGTAACTTCCTGCCGCGCAACTTCATCAATCTGCGCCTCTTCTCCAGCATTACGTCGAGCTTCTGCATCTTTACGAATCATCTCTTCATACACAACTTTATCATTAATTGCGTAGATATAAGTTTTGGAAATAATTCCATGCGCATCACGATTAGCATCACATTTTTCGACCGCAATTTTGGCCGCTTCCTTAAGGGTGGATTTGCCATAGTCATATCCAAAGGCAAAATCGCCACTGGGATCAATCGCAATAACGAAAACCTTATTATCTGGCTGTTCATAATAATCTAGAAGTGTAGCTTGTGCACGGGGTGGGATTTTAGGAATATAGACAACATCACTTGCACAACCCGTAATCATTGTAATAACTACGGATACACATAAAAACTTAATAAAAAACTTCATAATCCCTCCTATTTAAAATTCTCAGGAACTTTAGATTTTAACTTCTTACTAGTCAACATCGTATGATTATGAAAGTGACGTAACAGAAAAGGTTTATATAGAAATTGACTAGACTGAATTCCCTCAGCAGAAACCACGGTTCCTTTTAATACTTCCAAACGAAGCCTTTGATTCTTGACGATAAATCGTGGTGTAGCACCATATTTCCAATTATCCCCGCTCTGTTTCTCAATTAAGGATTCTAGCTGAACTTGCTCGAAATCAGTTTCAAATAGATAAAAAAGTCGCCCCCCCTCATATGTAGATAAGAAGCTTTCTTGTAACGCAGCTGATACCTCCCCAACACTCAAGTTTAGATTAGTCACCTTTGCGGGAACCGAACGAATGGCATGAGTCTCAACGCGATCTAATGTCGAACCTAAATAACGATTTAACCTTTCAAGGTCGGAATTCAGCAATAATGTGCCGTGGTGTAACGCCCGCTCCTTACCAAAGGAAAATGAATTTCCAGAAAATTTAAGGCCATCCACGCACAGATTGCTTTTATCGGTTCTTTCTGCACGAATATTAAAGGTTTTTAACGCCTTAAATACCATTTCATAAACCTGTTCATCACAGTACTGAATACGGTCAACGATTATACAATAGTTTAAATTTCCAGCATCGTGATAAACCGTACCGCCGCCCGAAATCCGCCGAGCCAGCGGAACCCCTTCCTTCTCCATCAAATCCAATCGACACTCACACCATGGGTTTTGATTTTTACCTATTACCACCGCACCATCACTCTGCCAAAGAAAGAGCACCGGCCCACGATCCACAACGTGCTTCATTAAATATTCCTCAATCGCAAGATTACGATAAATATTCTTCGAACTGGATTGCACGATCAACATGTCAGGTTTTTCTTTTGTTCCTATTATAGAATTGGGGTTAAAGTAGGTATATCATGACAAAGATTACTAAACATTTCATCCAGAAAATACCTAAGACCGATCTACATTTACACCTCGACGGATCGTTGCGCCTCTCAACGCTGATTGAAATGGCCAAAGGAAGCAGGATCGAACTCCCCTCCTACGAAGAAGAAGGATTAAATGAACTAGTTTTCAAAACTCACTATACTGATCTTCACGAGTATCTTGCCGGATTTGTCTACACTATTGGGGTCCTCCAAACCTTAGAAAATCTAGAACGCGCCGCCTTTGAGTTGGCAGAAGATGCCCATGCCGAAGGCGTTCGCTACATCGAAGTCCGCTTTGCTCCACAATTACACGTCACTCATGCTACCGAGATTGGAACCATCGTTCGCGCCGTTTTTCAAGGTTTGGAAAGAGCAAAAAAAGAGATTAACACCACAATCTCTAAAGAGGATATATGCTTTGAGTATGGAATTATTCTCTGTGCCATGCGGAGGTTTAATCGGCAAATGTCACCCTACTACGAGCGACTCCTCAACCGCGGAAAAACCTCTACACTGCGCTATTCCTATGCCCGCGCCTCCCTCGCACTCGCAAAGGAAGCCGTTAAATTACGCGACGAGGGGCTTCCTATTGTTGGATTTGATCTCGCTGGCGAAGAAGCGGGATTTCCTGCCATTCACCATAAAGCCGCATTCCTGCATG
This sequence comes from Pontiella sp., assembly GCA_029939385.1. Classification (GTDB taxonomy): domain Bacteria; phylum Verrucomicrobiota; class Kiritimatiellia; order Kiritimatiellales; family Pontiellaceae; genus Pontiella. The sequence continues at coordinate 6,707 of JAOZSZ010000040.1, forward strand.
CCCACCGCCATTTTCTACGAAAAACAGTTCATGCAGGCGAGGCCTATGGCCCCGAGTCCATCTTCCAAGCGATCACCGAGTGCCATGCGAATCGGATTGGTCATGGAACCTTTCTTTTCTCCGAACAGGCCATTAAACTCAAAACGATTAAAAACAAAGCTAAATATATTAAGCAACTCAGTGAATATATTGCCAATCAACGAATTACCATCGAAGTCTGCCCCACGAGTAATCTGCAAACTCTCCCCGAGCTAAAAAGCCTAAAAAATCACCCTATCCAACAAATGATCAACCACGGACTTTCCGTTAGCATCGGCACCGATAACCGCCTAGTCTCGCATACGAGTATCACTAAAGAACTTCACTTACTCACAGAACATCTTGTCCTCACTAATCTACAGTTTCGCGATCTTGTTCTCTCCGGATTTAAGCGAAGTTTCTTTCCTGGATCCTATGATAAAAAACGAGCCTATATCCGTAAAGCTATCATGCTCTACGACAACCTCGCCAAGCAATATCTTGACTGATGTTTAATTTATTATAGAGGCCTTCTCTGAATCTGTTACCCTGCTCAAAACAAAATAAATAACCCCTTTATGAGACCAATTATGATCAATGAAAACCAGGCTCTATCTCACGTGCTCGATCTATTAGCAATCGAGGGATCAAGCGGACAAGAAAGCAAAGTCGTTATGACTCTCACAAAAAAGCTAATAAAGGCGGGGTGTAAGAAAACATGGATCAAAACTGATGACGCGCATAAGCGACTGGGTGATGGATTCGAAATCGGCAACTTAATTGTAAAACTTCCCGGCACATTAAAGGCACCAAGAATCCTTTTTTCAGCACATATGGATACGGTTCCTCTCTGTAAGGGTGCGCAGCCAATGGTGAAAGGAAATCGAATTGTTTCCAAAGGGAAAACAGGACTCGGGGGCGATGATCGCGCCGGTTGTGCGGCAATCGTTACACTGGCAGAAACCCTGCTAAAAAATAAGATCCCCCATCCACCAATAACCCTACTCTTTCCTATTGCAGAAGAGAATGGATTGCATGGGTCTAGAATGGTTCATTTTAAAGATTTAGGTAATCCTGTGATGGGATTTAATCTCGATGGGAAAAAACCTAACGAAATTGTAATTGGTGCAATGAGTGCCATGCGCTGGAAGGTGGAAATTACGGGCCTTTCAACACATGCAGGAATCGAACCACAAAAGGGAATTTCTGCAGGACTGATTGCCTCAAAAGCAATCGCATTGATTGCAGAAAAAGGATACTTTGGAAAGATTGTTAAAGGAAATCGAACCGGCACATCAAACCTTGGCTCCATAAGCGGAGGAGAATCCAATAATCAAGTAATGGATTCTGCCATACTGACCGGTGAGTGCCGAAGCCATAACCCTGTATTTCTAGAGCAGATTATCAAGGTCTACAAAAATAGTTTTGAGCAAGCAGCTAAAAGCGTAACTAACGATAAGGGGAAATGTGGAAAGGTTAAATTCACAACCATTAGTGATTATCATGCCTTTCGACTAAAAAAATCCGAATCTTGCGTCAAGATCGCAAAAAAAGCGATCGAAGCCATGGGGATAAAACCCAACCTACTGGCAATGGATGCAGGACTTGATGCTAATAACTTTAACCAAAAGGGATTGCCCACCGTCACTCTTGGAACCGGCTCGCATAACTTCCATCAGGTGGAAGAATACGTCAATATAAAGGAATACCTGATGGTCTGTAATGTGCTTTTGAACATTGTGAAGCAGGACATCACCTAACCCACTACGTTTCGTAATTATAAGATGGGCAAACGCTAAATAGATCCTTCAAAATATTTCTCAAAGATTGATTCATTCAGGGCATCCCCATAAACTATCTCCATGAATATGCAAATCAATACATTCACGCTCGACTCCGCGGTACAAGCTATTCAAAAAACATGGCCAAATGCTAAGCCCAAGTGTGGATTGATTCTTGGCTCTGGGTGGGCTGATGCTGTGGCGGACCTAAAAGGTTCTGAGATTTCTTATCATGATATTCCGGGCCTTGGAACCCCCGGAGTGATGGGCCATTCCGGAAAATTACTTATCACTAAAATCAAGGGCATGGAGCTTTTTATTTTTCAGGGGCGCCGGCATTGGTATGAAGGGGAAGGGTGGACTCCAGTCATTCTACCCATCTATATTCTTCACGCACTCGGCGCAAACACCGTCCTACTTACTAATGCGGCTGGAGGTATTCATGGCCAACTTGCTCCAGGCTCTCTGATGGTGATTGAAGATCATATTAATATGCTCGGCTCTAATCCTCTCATCGGCCCAAACCATCCAAAACTTGGAACTCGGTTCCCCGATCAATCAGAGGTCTATGATAAACCCCTCCGCGAAATACTTCTCAAGGCCGGAGCTGATTTGTCAGGCATCTACATCGCCACGAGCGGCCCCACCTTCGAGACCCCCGCAGAAATCAATCAATATCGCTCTATAGGGGCGGATGCGGTAGGCATGTCGACGGTACCCGAAGCGATCATTGCCAACGCACTAGGCATGCAAGTCGCAGGACTCTCCTGTATCTGC
>JAOZSZ010000041.1:0-677 GCA_029939385.1 Pontiella sp.
CTTCGTATTTTGCATAATGCCAAGAATCAAGAGATCGTGGCTTCAAATCCGGAATACTACATGCGTGCCTTCCTGCAAAAGGATTACAAGGAAGGCATGGCCCAACCCATTAACACTGCGCTGGACGCCGCGCTCGGAACGCTTACTCCTACCGATGATTCGATGAAGACTAAAAAGCTAGCGAAGTACCACTTCATGATCAGCATGCCATACTATGATGATTTCCAGCGCGTAGCCAAAGGCAGCACCGAAGAGCTGTGCGCAACACTCGAAGCCAATGCCAAGGATCGGATTGTGTTTAAGCTCAACGTGGCGGACGACGGATCGTCGGTGCTTTATGGAGTAGCCTTGCCAGGGGAGCTTGAAAAGTTTAACGAAAAGTTGGAGACGATGGGACAGTCGCACCTGTTGCCCTACACCGTGTTGATTGAAAACGGCGAGGCCCGCATCCTGCACGCCAAGTTTTACTTCGCGCTCAGCTTTCCGCAGCTCACCATGACCCAGTTCATGAAAATTATGTCCGTTCCCGGCGACATCAAAAACGCCTTCAAAGCTGACTTTTAGGAATCTTTGGAAGTTTGAACCCCGCGCCTGCGCTCGAAACCGTATCGTATTCGGCGTAGACGGAGCTTCCAGCTCCGTTGGGGAGGGGCTTGTGCGCGGAAGTCAGCTTTGCA
>JAOZSZ010000041.1:777-2419 GCA_029939385.1 Pontiella sp.
AGGGATAGACGTGTTCTGTGTTCTTCCTGAATGGAGCAAGATGCTCCATCTACAAATCGGTCACCCTCCCTCGGAAGCGGAGTGCATTTTGAAACCGTATCATGTTCGGCGTAGACGGAGCTTCCAGCTCCGTTGGGGAGGAGCTTGTGCGTTGAAGTCAGCTTTGCAAGGGATAGACGTGTTCTGTGTTCTTCCTGAATGGAGCAAGATGCTCCATCTACAAGTTTGTTACCATCCCTCGGGGAAGAGGTCTCCAAGCTTGGGTTCTTGGCCGGGTCGGGTGCGTTTTGAAACCGTCTTTTTTGCATCGGCTTCACATTTCGCCATGAATTCCTCCGATGACATGGTATATGCGCCCGCGCTCGAAACGGTGTCGTGTTCCGCATGGTCGGAGGTGACCACGAGGGTTTTTTCAGGGTTTTGGCATTTGCAGACCAGTCGCTCAATGACCGAGTCAGCCGAAAGGTTTCCTGGCGAGAAAAAGACCTCAAGATATTTTGAACTCAGCGCGGGATCGCTTCCGGCCTCGCGGCCATCGAATACGATGGTGGTTTGCCGCGCCATATTATGCGCCGTTTCTTCAATCATCCGCACCAGCCGGTGCCGCGCCCCTTGGATATCTGTCCCCAGCATCCGCGCCAGCTCCGGAACTTTATGGAGCAGGTTGTAGCCATCGATGATAAGCCATTCGTAGTGCATTATTTTCTTCGCATCCAGTTGAGTTTGGGTGTTTTGCTGGAGAGTTGGGTTTCGAGTTTTCGTTTAAAGTCGTCCTTGGCGGCGCGACCTTGTTCGTAGATCGCTTTCGCTTTGTGGAAGTCGAGCATATCGATGTCTAGCAGCGGCGGTTGCACATAGATGTCGACGGGGTGGTTCGCCCGTTTTTCCTGCGCCATCGCGTCCATCATCACTTGGTAGGTATGGCCGATGGCTTCTAGGGGGGAGGGCGGTTTATGGGTTGGCGTGGAGGTGTTGCCCATAATGTCCACAGCGATGCGGATATCACATTTCGGATCGAGTAGGTCGTGAGGGACATTATTCATGAGTCCGCCATCGACGAGCACCCTGCCATCGGAAATCACTGGCGTGAAGATATAGGGGATGGCCATGCTGGCGCGGATGGCGGGGAGGAGGTCGCCGGAGTCGAAGACCACCGGCTTGCGCCCCCAGAAATCGGTGGCTACCGTTTTAAGTGGGATTTTTAGTTCCTCGAAGGTTGAGACCTGCATTTGATCATAGAGGAAGCCAAGGAATTTTTCGCCTTTGATTAACCCCTGCGGTTTTAAGCTAAAGTGCGGATCGATTAGAGAGAGCACTTTAAATGCATCTTTGTTATGGATAATATCTTTAAAGTGGGCGTTGCGTGGCATGATCAGTGGCTCGATCATTTCGACAATATCCGTTGCGGAATGGCCGGAGGCATACAGTGCCCCGAGGATCGCCCCGATACTGGTGCCGGTGATGCAGTAGGGTTTAATGCCCAGCTCATCGAATACCTCTAGAATAGGAATATGCGCGAATCCTTTCGCCCCTCCGCCGCCCAATGTCAGCCCAATTTTCTTCATCGGGGCATTGCAAACTACGCGCCGGAACGAAGCAATATTAAACTGGAAAAGGTTTGTAACGGTGTGGAGTGCGGTGG
>JAOZSZ010000041.1:2519-9262 GCA_029939385.1 Pontiella sp.
GCTCGACACCGCTTTTAAACGAGCGAAGCGAAACGGAGGAGAGGGCAGGCTGTGCGGCAGGCTTGGCGCGGGTGTTTTAAAGCGCAGTCGAGCCTGCGCACTCCAAAGCGAACATATGGAGTGCGATGGGCCGAAGGCCGGCGATAGCCGCTCGACACCGCTTTTGAATGAGCCGTAGGCGAAACGGAGGAGAGGGGAGGTTGCAGAGGCCTGTGCCCCTCCAAATTATTTTTGACAGATGGCGGTTTTGATTTCGCGTAGCTCGGGGGCCCGTAATAGGTAGGTGAGGGCAAAATAGATTAAGCCGCTGATGGAAACAGAGAGGGTGAGGGAGCTGATCTGTGCAATTTTGGCGGGCATTAAATTTTCAAAAATTGGAAGGGTGATCCATACGATGGCCCATGCGGAAATTGACATCACGAGGGCGGCGAGCAGACAGCGGTTGAAGCTTTTAAAAATTTCTATCCAGGGCAGGGATTGCATGCGGGAAGAGAGGATGCTTCCGAGTGCAATCATTCCGGCGGCTTCGGCAAGTACCGTGGAAAAGGCCATACCGGCATGTTTCCAGTAGGTGGGTAGGGTGAGGATAAAGATAATATTAAGCACCAGGTTGAGCCCCACGGTATAGATGCCGATCCGGACGGGGGTTCGCATATCCTGCAGGGCATAGAAGGCGGGAACAAAAACTTTGGCGGCACTGAAGACAATGAGGCCGGGGGCGTAGAAGCGTAGGGCGCGGGCACTGAGGAGGGTGGATTCGGCGTTGAAGCTTCCGCCCCATTCGAAGAGTGTTTTTAGGATAATGGGCGCGAGAACCAGCAAGCCTAAGGCGGCGGGAACCATGATGTAGATGAGATGCCGGAGCGAATGAGTGATGGTTTCGCGCATGGCGGCACTCTTTTTTTCGGTGGCATAGGTGGAGAATGTGGGGAGCAGTACGGTGGCTAGGGCGGTGGCAATGATGCCGAGTGGAAAGTAGATCATGCGTTCGCTGTAGAAAAGCGCGGCGGGGGCCCATCCGCCAATCCAAAGGGCGAGCATTCGATCAATTAATACATTAAATTGGGTGACGGCCATTCCGAGAGCGGCGGGCCCCATTAATAAAAGCATTTGTCGAATGCGCGGATCGTTCCAATGACTTGAGAAACGAAACGAACAACCAAAGCGCTTTAGCGCAGGAAGCTGAAAGGCGACTTGTGCGATGCCGGCCAAAAGCACGGCCCATGCGAGTACATGAGTTTGGAGTGAGGGGTTGGTTCCAATGATGGGGAAAATGATGAGCATGGCGCCGATCAGAATTAAGTTGAGTAGGCAGGGCGCAAAAGCGGACGTGGAAAAATGTTTGTAGGAGTTTAGTATCGCCATGGAAAGCGCGGCGAGGCAGATAAAGAGGACGTAGGGAAACATGATGCGGGATAGCGAGAAGGTGATGAGCCACTTTTCAGAAATACCCGGAATGTGCAACCCGATTGAAAAGAGGAGCACGCCTATAAAGGCAATCACCGAGAGAACGGCCGCGGCGAGTGTAATCACTTTAGAGACCATTTCCCATGCGGCCTTATCGCCTTCCTGACTCCGTGTTTCGATGAGCACAGGAATAAAGGCGGCGGAGAGCGCTCCCTCCCCAAAGAGCCGGCGAAAGAGATTGGGAATGGTGAACGCCACAAAGAAGGCCGAGGCTAATACCGATGTGCCAAAGTGATACGCAATGATGATATCGCGTACCATACCTAGCCCTCGGCTGAGTAACGTGAAGCTACCCACCACCCCTGCTGACCGGATGACTTTACCGTCTTTCAAACGGCCCCCTTAGATTTGTTTGATTTAACTCAACGAAAAAACTAAAGATAGGGCATTCAATTGAGTAGTTCAAAACAGAACGGAAGCATTTTATGATCAATCCAGGAAAAATATTGATGGGCGACAACGAAGCGATCAACGTTTCGTATGAGCAAATGAACAATCAACCGGTGGACTGGGATCTAAGCGATCATCCTCCGTCGCCCTTGCGCAAGGTGCAGACGACGCTGGCTCAGTCGGTTTCGGTTTCAGGCCCCGGCACCTTTATGGGCAAGGCGACGCGTACGATGACTTTTGAGCCGACCCATTTAGAAGGTTGGTGGCTTGATCGCACCGATCTTCCGGGTTCTCTTCCCATTCGTGTGGGAATTTCCAATGTTTGGACGACGGGTCAAATTGTTAGTAATATTGTGCTCCGCAGCGGGAATCCACATAACTATGTTCGCATGGTGGAACACTTGATTTCGTTACGCATGAGTATGGGGATTGATAATTTAATGATCAAGCTCGACTCCGGCGATCCGCCGCTATTCGAACAAGGAAGCCTTGATATTGTTGAGGCCCTGGAGAAGTGTGGCACGGTAACCGTGGGTCGGCCGGTGCAGTATGTAACCGTTAAGGAACCGGTGACCGTGGGAGGAACCTATGGCGATTTTATCACGCTCTCCCCGCCCGATCTGGATAATCCGCAGTTGCTCATTGATTGCGCCCTTCAGTTTCCCACAGCCATTGGGCAACAGCGCATCATCTTTCCTCTTTCTGCGGAACTCACTAAAATGGCCTCGATCGCTCGAACGAATACTTCGCTGGCCAAGGTGATTTATTGCGCCACGGTGGGTCGGATTTTTGCCGATGTTCGTAACCTCGGCTACAACACAAAGAATGTTTCGATTGCCGGAAAAAAACGCTACACCAATGAGCCTCGTTTGTTTCATGAGGGCAAGGCGCTCGAAGCGGCGTGGCATCGTGCCGTATTGGATATGCTTGCCGCGATGGCTTTGATTCCTGACGGTATATTTGTTGGAAAAATAAAATCGTACAAGGCCGGCCATCGGCTGGATTGTGAGCTCATTAAGCAACTGTATCTAAATCAGGTACTCGTTCCGTTCGAAAATTCTTAATCACGAAACCAAAAATGGTACAGGCATGAAATCATATCGAAAAGAGCTTTGGTTCGAGGCGACGCAGCGACGGCAGATGATTCACATCACGCCACAAATCGATGAATGTCTGCGCGAGTCGGGGGTTCAAGAGGGGTTGTGTCTGGTGAATGCAATGCATATCACCGCCTCGGTATTTATTAATGACAACGAAAGCGGGCTTCATTCCGACTATGAAAAGTGGCTCGAAAATTTGGCGCCAGAAAAACCATATTCGCAGTATGCCCATAATGGCTACGAGGATAATGCCGACGCCCACCTGAAGCGGACGATCATGGGACGCGAAGTAGTGGTGGCGATCACCAATGGCCAGCTTGATTTTGGCCCCTGGGAATCGATCTTCTACTATGAATTAGACGGCCTGCGCAAAAAGCGTGTGCTCGTGAAGATTATTGGAGAGTAGGGATGGACTCTTCAGCCTTTCATCGGAACGAACTCCTATTGGGTAAGGAGGGGGCCGCCGCACTGATGAAAACCCGCGTGATTCTCTTTGGCGTCGGCGGAGTGGGGAGTTGGTGCGCCGAGGCCTTGATTCGCTCGGGGGTGGGGCATTTAACGCTGGTCGATAACGAAGTGGTTTGCGTCACTAATATTAACCTGCAAGTGCAGGCCACCGTGCCAAACTTGGGGCGACCCAAAGTGGAAGCCTTAAAGGAGCGTTTGCTCGAAATTTCACCCCATGCAGAAATCATTGCTTTACAAAAATGCTACAACCTTGAAAGCAAAATGAGCTTTGAATTAGCTTCCTTCGACTACGTCATCGACGCGATCGACACCCTATCGCACAAGGTGAGTTTGATTGCTCTTGCCATGGAATCGGGGGCCACGCTCTATTCCGCCATGGGCGCCGCCGGCAAGCTCGATGCTATGGCGATTCGCGTCTCCTCTATTTGGAAAACGAACGGGTGCAAATTAGCTCGGTTTGTTCGTCGGCGGCTACGCCGCTGGGGGGCGGAAGGCGATTGTCTATGCGTTTATTCGGAGGAGTTTTTGGAGTCGACGGAGCCGGGAATCAACGGATCAATGGCGCATATTACCGGAGCGTTTGGGTTCCATCTTGCAGGATTGGTCGTGCAGGATATCTACCATCGAATCCATTAATCTTCGAGAATGTAAATATAGCCGCCGGAGCGCTGACGGAATTGACCGGTGCTGAGATTCCCGTCGTCCATACTTTTATCAATTTCTAGCATAAGGTCGGGGCCCCAATTGGGCGATTTCACCGATACACCGGCGGTGATTCCGAAGACGCCATAGTCCCAGTCCCACTGCCCGCCAATCGGGGTTTCCTTATTCCAGGGAAATCGGTGAAGATATTCATTCATACCCGTGGGCATTTGGGAGGGAGTTTTATCGGCCGGATACGTACCATAATCGAAGGCATAGAGAACAAAAGCATGGCCGGCCGTTTTGATCTCGCGGGTAAACCGTGCTTTTCGTGCATTCTTTCCCGCTCGTAGCATATTCGGAATACCCAACGCGGCCAGTAGACCAATGATGGCTACCACAATCATGATCTCCACCAGCGTGAATCCCTTTTTAGATATAAATCGTCTCATAGCAATCTGCTTTATAAGCATTATAAATGCCATCATCAGTCATTCTTCTAATGATCGGGCGAGTGGAGCAATAGTTCGTAGAGTTGCCGATAATAGCCATCGTGCGCCATAAGTTCTTCGTGGCTACCTTGATCGACGAGCTCTCCGTGCCGCATAACGAGAATTCGGTCGGCATGGCGGATGGTGGAAAGCCGGTGAGCAATGACGATACTGGTACGATTGTTCATTAATTTGCTCAGTGCGTCTTGAATCAATATTTCGGTAGCGGTGTCGACGCTGGCCGTGGCTTCATCAAGAACAAAGAGCAATTCGGGGTCTTGCACCAGGGTTCGAGCCATGACGAGTAGTTGTTTTTGCCCCAGCGAAAGCCCTTCTCCACGCTCATTCATGATGGTGTCATATCCCTCTGGCATGGCGCTAATAAAGGCATGTGCATTCACGGTCTTTGCAATTCGAATAATATCGGCTCGGTCAATTCCGGGTGTATTGAGGCTAATATTATCGGCCACCGATCCGGTAAAGATAAAGGGATCTTGGAAAACATAACCCAACCGCTGTCGCAAATCAGTGGTGTTAAACTCGCGCACGTTCAGCCCATCGATAGTTACGGCACCTTTTTGTACGTCATAAAAGCGGCCAATTAAGTTAATGATGGTGCTTTTTCCTGCGCCGGTAGCGCCGACGACGGCGATCACTTGGCCGGGTTCAATGGAGAAGGAAAGATCTTTGATTACCCAGTTATCTTCCGTATAGGCAAACCATACTTTTTCAAAGGCGATGGTTCCAGCAATCCGTTCGGGCGAGGCCGGTTCCTTTGGATTATTCACCTCTTCATCGGTATCGAGCAGGGCAAAGATTCGTTCGACCGAGGCGAGCGCAATTTGGAACGATCCTGCTTTTTCGGAAAGAGATCCCAGGGGCCGGAAAAAATCGCGAATATAGGAAAGAAAGGCCACGAAAATACCGAGCGTAATTACCGTCGATCCATGAAGCAACATAAACCCGCCGACGGCGATAATGAGTAGAATAGATAAGGCTTGTCCTCCTTCTACTGTAGGGAAATAGAGGCTAAACCAACGAACTTCATCGAAGTATGCTGAGCGTAGGTGCGTGTTACGTCGATCGAAATCCTCCACGGCGGTGGCTTCGCGACTGAAGAGTTGGATGGTGGTCATGCCGGTGAGATCTTCTTGTATGAGCGCGTTAAGTTGCGACTGTCGGTCGCGGATGTCGCGGTTGGCATTGCGTAGCTTAATGTTGATGTAGAGCATCAGCGCGAAAAGGAAGGGCAGGGTGATAAAGATGGTGAGCGATAAAACCGGGCTGATATAGATCATGTAGCCCATAATGCCAAATAGCATGAAGAGGTCGGCAATGGTTCCAACCACCCCTTCGGTCACAAAATGTTGAAGTCGTTCGATATCGGATGTCACACGGGTCATCAGCGTGCCGATCGCGGTTTGGTCGAAGTAAGCTTGTTGCATGCGTAGCACTTTCCGGAAAACCTCCAGCCGTAGGTCATAGATAATTTTTTGTCCGATCCACGCGGTGAGTAGCCCTTGGAAGTAGCGCACGCTATGGCCAATGGCGGCAATGGAGATATATAAGAGGCTTAGCTTCAGCAGGAGGTCGATGCGCTCGGCGGCGGGACTGGAGGTATTCATCAGGCATTGATCGGTCATGCGCTGGATGAGGACCGGCAGGTAGTTAATGGAAAGCGAGGTGAAGATAATAAGGATTAACGCCAGCGTAAGCCAGCGCCAATGAGGGAGGGAATAGGCGAGGAGGCGTTTGGCCATTTTCATGAATTCTCCTCCAGTTTTTCTTCTAATTGCTGGAGCGTATTGAGTTCAGAATAGTAACCCGGCTTGAGGATCAGTTCCTTATGTGTTCCGCGCTGAGTGATTCGACCGTTTTCGATCACAATAATTTGGTCAGCATAGCGAAGCGTGGATATCCGGTGGCTAACAAACAAGGTGGTCCGCTCTTTCATGACGGGCTGAAGCTTGCTCATAATGGCGGCTTCGGTTTGGGTGTCGACGGCGGAAAGCACATCGTCGAGGATTAGAATATCGGGGCGTCGAGCGATGGCGCGACTGATGGCCGTACGTTGGCGTTGTCCCCCAGAGAGGGTGACCCCGCGCTCGCCAAGCAGGGTTTGGTATTGCTCTGGAAAACTTTCTACATCGGCCCTCAGATGGGCAATTTCAGCCGCCCATCCAAT
>JAOZSZ010000231.1 GCA_029939385.1 Pontiella sp.
CAGACTACCCGTAGCCATACCCATCCCCCAGAAAGCACTGATGACCGTATCCATACGTTCCTTGGCATAGATATTGACCCATCCAATAATGAAGGCGGCGGCTAGAGCCGCAATGATTGCTCCGGCTAAGGGGTCAAAAAAGGTCCATCCATGCACCACTTGCATGTAGCGCGCTCCTCCCATCCCTCCAAGGACGCAGTGCGCAATCCCACCTGCCAGATAGGTGATTCGTCGCGTAACGACATAGGTGCCTATGATTCCACAGGAGAGGCTAGCCAGGATTCCGGCCAGTACGGCATGTTGGAGAAAACTATGTTTAAGAAGTGCCTGAAAAAACTCAAGCATGGCCATGCTCCTGATCGTGCCTCACCATATGGATATGTTTTCCATACATATCATGAATAATATTTTCATTAATTGCGCTAGTAGGATGAATCCGTACCTGCCGATTCACGCAGATAACCTTGCTCACATAGCTGGATACAAAACCGATATCGTGTGTGACCACCACCACCGCAAGTTCTTTGTTGAGCTCAAGAAGTAGATCATAAAGTTCACGTTCCACATAATCATCAAGACTGGATGTTGGTTCATCGAGAAGGAGGAGTTGGGGTTCAGAAACAAGGGCGCGGGCAATTAATACCCGTTGACGTTGACCTCCGGAGAGTTCTGCTAAAGGGCGATTTATAAGTTTATCTAATCCAACACGAGCTAACATTTCAACGGCAGCGGCTCGATCCTTTTGGGTATAGAATCCCATGATTCGTGTTTTCCCTAATCGTCCCATCAATACGACATCGAGCACTGTAACTGGGAATTTAGAGTCGAGATTCGCATGTTGTGGTAGATAGCCGATCTGTTTTCTTCCAAGGATGGGGGCGTTTCCAAACACGGAAATAGTTCCCTGTTGAGGTTCGAGCAATCCAAGTATTAATTTGAGTAGAGTTGTTTTTCCCCCGCCGTTTGGGCCAACCATACAAACAAACTCCTTATCTTCAATGATCAGATTGGCATTCTCTAAGACGGAGTTACGTCCGTAAGAAAAGTTAATATTTTCGATTTGAATGGGATGGGGTGAGTTCATTTTTTTAGGGCGTGGGTAATACTTTCAGCAATGAGTCGTAGGTTGGCAACACTATCCTCTGCTAATGGATTAAGTGGAACGACAATTCCGTCGATTGCATCGGAAATTGCCTTGGCACTATCAACAGGGAACTGCTTTTGTACAAAGATTACTTTCACTCCATCTGCTTTTGCTTTTTCAATTAGATAGATCAGTTGGCGGGGCGAGGGCGATTTCCCATCGAGCTCAATTGGAATCTGTTCGAGTCCATAGGTGTCGGAAAAATAGCCAAATGAGGGATGAAACACATAGAAGCGTTTTCCGGAATAGGGCGCGAGCATGGTCCGGATTTCATCGTCAAGTTGACTCAGTTCATCGGCTAGTTTTTTATAATTCTTTCGGTATTCATCTGCGTGGGCAGGATCAATCTTCTCCAAGGCTTGAGAAATGGCGAAGGCAATAGCCGTTGAGTTAGCAGGGCTTAACCAGACATGAGGGTCTTTTGCCTCGTGATGCTTGTGCGACATTGAGCGAAGTTTAATGTGGGACTCCGTTTCACAAATTAGAAGGTTTGGATAAAGCGGAATAATTTTTTTCAACAAGTGCTTCTCAAATGGCATTCCGATAGTAAACAACACATCGGCCTCACCAAGGAGAGCCAGTTGCTTGGCCGTTGGCTCATAGGCGTGGGGCGACTGGCCTTCACCAATTAGCGTGTGTACCTCGGCAAAATTCCCCGCAATACTTTTTGCAATTCCGGTTTGTGGCAGGATGCTAGAAAATACAGATATTTTGAGGGAGGCATTTGGGATTTGTTTTTCAGCACAACCAACAAAAATGAGAGTAAGTAAGATATAAATAGCAGATTTCATGTTCGGCATTGATTACCTATCTGTTGTCGAAAGACAATAATTCTTTACGCAATTCAGGAGAGGGGTTCGAGATCTTTAATCGTTTATTGCGCCCTGTTTTACCAGAAAGAATCGTGAGGCTACTTCTCGGGATTTTCCATGTTTTGGAAAGAAACTTAATCAGACGAAGATTCGCTTTTTCATCAATGGGGGGGGCTTTAATTCGAATTTTAAGTACATCCCCAAGAAAGCCTTGAATGGCATCTTTTGAAGCGCGCGGAATCACACGGATATTCAAAATTAAGTGAGGGTCAGCTTGTTCAATCCATGACATTTTAAAATACCCAATTAAACATCCATACAACGAGTAGAATACCGATGGTGGCTGTAAAAACAAAACAGGCAATCAGTCGCGGCTTCATCACTTTTTGTAATAATACCATTTCTGGAACAGAGAGAGCGGGGACTGCCATCATGAAAGCCAACGTGGTACCAAGGCCCTCCCTTTTGCCAACGAGTGCTTCCTCATTAACGATAGGGGAAGTGATCGGGAAGGAGAAGGTGACTCCTAGGGGGATGCCCGCTTCAACAAATCCAATAAAAATGGGCCCTGATGAGCATGAATAAAACGGAGTGATGATCCCCAGTAAAGAAACTGCAATATGGGCCTTAGGCCCATGGATGTGCTCCAACATTGCCTTTGTTTTCTGGAGTTGGAAATAACTCCGCAGATAGGAAATGGTGAAGATCATAAATGATAAGAGAATCAATATTTTGATCCCATCATAAAAAAAGAAATGCACACTGCTTCCAAGCTGCGTTGCAACCGATAGCCCCA
>JAOZSZ010000232.1 GCA_029939385.1 Pontiella sp.
TTGTGGATGGCTTCCATAAGCCTTTCGAGCACTCCGTATTGCACCACGAAAAACTCCCTTTCCCAAGCCCAACGCCCGATGATCCTGATGGTTTTGAATCCAGCCGCTCCGTGATTGAACAGCACGCCGCACAGCTTGCGGCCGTGATTGTTGAACCGCTCTGCCAAGGCTCGGCGGGGATGCGAATCTATTCGGCGGGTTATCTAAAAAAGCTGGCCGACTGCTGTGCGGCTCACGACGTGCTGCTGATCATCGATGAAGTGGCGATGGGCTTTGGTCGCACCGGCAAACGCTTCGCTTTCAATCATGCGGGAATTGATCCTGACTTGGTTGCTGTGGGCAAAGCGCTAACGGCGGGATATATGCCGATGAGTGCCTGCATTGTGAAAGATGAAATCTACAACACCTTCTCCGATGAAGGCGAAAAAGACTGCACCTTTTACCATGGCAACACCTATGCGGGACACCCGATTGGATGTGCCGCCGCATTGGCCGCGCTCGATATCTACGAAGCCGAAGACACGGTTGCCCGCGCCGCAGAAATGGCCGAAAAAATGAAGCAGTGGATGCAACCCATGGCGGAGATCGACTGCGTCAAGGAGCTACGCTTCCTCGGGATGATCGGCGTGGTGGAGCTCAAGCCCGAAGCCCAACCGCTCGTGGCCAAAATTAAAGCATCACTTTTCGAGCAAGGCTATCTGTTTCGCCCGCTCGGAATGTCCTTTTATCTCATGCCGCCGCTCGTTATCTCTAACGACGATTTGCGTGGCGCGGTCTATGCCCTCCAGCAAACGATCGAGGAGTTTTGCTAACCCTGGCGTTGCAATTTATTGCCCCACTTTAGGCGTGGAGTTTTTTGATCTTGTAGCTTCGGCCTTTAATCTTCGATCCGCTGAGCTTTTTCTCCGCACGGGTAGCGACGGCTCGGACCACGGCGACATAAGATATAAAATCCATGACATCAATTTTGCCAACCTCCGATCCCGCGATACCGCCCTCCGCGGTTAACGCGCCCAAAATATCGCCCGCCCGTACTTTTGCTTTACGACCACCAGAAATGGATAAGGTGACATGCAAAGGTCTCGGAAGCTTCTTCGCGACAGGACGAAGATTCCCGAGCAATTCGGCTTTAAGAGAAGACTTCTGATACGCATTGATTTGGGCGAGTTTCCCCTGCTCGCGCTCACCGCAGAGGCTCAGAGCAATCCCGCGCTTTCCGGCGCGTCCCGTTCGCCCAATCCGATGCACATAACCTTCGGGGGTGGACGGAAGTTCATAGTTGATCACAACGGGCAGGTCTTTGATATCCACTCCCCGCGCAGCCACATCGGTGGCAATCAGCACCGAACAGCTCTGATGCTTAAACTGGATTAAAATATCCTCGCGATGACGTTGATCCATATCGCCATTAAGGGCGACCGCGCTGATCCCCATATTCTTGAGGAATGCACGGACATCGAACGTGCTTTGTTTAAAATTACAAAAAATCACCGCGGCGGCCGGCTGGTATTCCAGCAGCAAAGTTTTCAGCCCATCGAGCTTCTTCTCCGGCGCACACCGATACATATGTTGCTCAATATCCGACGCGGCATCCGGCTCATCCACCGTGATCCGCCGGGGATCGCGTTGTAAATGACTACTGAGCTCCTGAATATTTTCAGGGAACGTCGCCGAAAAAAGGAGGGTCTGCCGCTTCTGTGGCAACACACGGGTAATCTGCTTCAGCTCTTTAATGAACCCCATATCCAGCATCCGATCCGCTTCATCCAGCACCAGTATCGAGAGGCTCCGCAGCACCAGCGATCCCCGCTCAACCAGATCCGCAACCCGCCCCGGAGTGCCCACAACAATCTGCGCCCCTTTTTTGAGCGCCTGCTTCTGAAGACTACTCGACTGCCCGCCATATAACGTCGTGAGCGTGATATTCTGCTGATGCCGCGCAATTCGCCGCAACTCACCGGATACCTGAATGCTCAGCTCGCGCGTCGGACAAAGCACCAGCACCTGAGTGGAAGGCAAACTTAGATCGAGCCGAGCCAGCAACGCCAAAGCGAAAACCGCCGTTTTCCCGCTCCCCGTTCGGGCCTGAGCAATCAGGTCTTCGCCCCCCAGCGCCCCCGGCAACGCGAGCATTTGCACCGGCGTCATATTGTGATAGCCCAAGCTATCGAGATTAGAAAGTTGCTCGGCGGATAAAGAGAGATTGGAAAAGGAACGTGGATTCATGCGTAGATCCTACCCCGCACGATTCACGAAGAAAACTGAAATGAGCAAGAAGGCGAGAAAAGTAGTCCCTGTTTTCTGCTTATTTGACAGGGAAATCGGGAATGGCTCTTATCATGAATTCATCAAAAAGAGGAACCGTAAAAGCCAAGTCGCCATGAGCAGGACTGAAAACCATTCCCTTGTTAATCAACTTCGCTCTAACCGGACCAAGGCTTGTTACTTTAACTCCCAGCTTATCAGCAATATCACCACTGCGCTGGGCTTCAGAACCCAACTCCGCCATTGCTCTCAAAAAATTCTTTTCACTTGGAGTTAATCGATCAAAACGAACTCTGAAAAAATTCTCATCAAGACGAGGAATTACCGTATGGGTTGCTTCTTGAACTGTCTCCAGAGAGATTGGGCTTTCTTCGGCATGGTTCCATGTCTGATAGCCCCATTCCTGTAGAAAATACGGATACCCCTTGGTTAGTCGAAAAATTTCATTCAGCGCAGCAATCTCGAACTCGACCCCCTCGTC
>JAOZSZ010000042.1 GCA_029939385.1 Pontiella sp.
GTCAGTGTTCCGGATTTTGAGATCACGCCCACCGATCCCTTCTGCGCGATAAAACTGGGCATGATGCCGACCTTCGCGCCTTCCGGAGTCAGCAAGCCGGGGCAGTTTGGGCCGACAAAGCGCGAAGCGGTGGTTTCGACGTAGGCCTTCACCTCGACCATCTGTGCAATTGGAATGCCCTCTGTAATGCAAACAATTAATTCAATCCCTGCGGCGGCGGCTTCCATAATGGCATCGGCCGCAAACGGGGGCGGAACAAAAATCAGGGATACGTTTGCACCGGTTTCCGCACGCGCTTCAACGCAACTGTTGAAAACCGGAACCTTGCCGTCAAGCGCGGTCTGTCCTCCCTTGCCGGGCGTGACGCCGCCCACGACGTTGTCGCCATAGTCCAAGCACTGGGCCGCATGAAAACTCCCCTCGGAGCCCGTAATGCCCTGCACAATAATTTTTGAATCCCTATCCACTAAAATCGACATAATCTTTCCCTGACTGTTTTTTGACCATTCATCCTCTCGCCGCTTCCACCACTTTGTTTGCGGCATCCTTGAAGGAGTCCGCAGAAATAATCGATACATCAGAGTTCGCTAGGATTTCCTTCGCCACGACGGCATTGGTTCCCTCCAGCCGTACCACCACCGGCACATCTAAATCGAGTTCCTTGACGGCTTCAATGATGCCGTTGGCGATCCGGTCGCAACGAACAATCCCTCCGAAGATATTGATCAGCACGGCCTTCACGTTTTCATCGGAAAGAATAATTCGAAAGCCATTCTTCACGGTTTCCACATTCGCGCCGCCCCCGACATCAAGAAAGTTAGCGGGCGAACCGCCCACCTGCTTAATAATATCCATCGTCGACATTGCCAGCCCCGCGCCGTTCACCATACAACCAATGGTTCCCTCGAGCTTAATGTAGTTAAGATCATATTTTCCCGCCTCAACTTCCGTGGGGTCCTCTTCGTCGAGATCTCGCATTTCAGCCACATCGGGATGAAGATAGAGCGCGTTGTCGTCGAAGTTTATCTTGGCATCTAATGCAATGATATTACCCTGCTCCGTAAGAACGAGGGGATTAATTTCCACGATTGAACCGTCCATCTCCCGATAGAGCTTATATAGTTTTTGAAACAAGCCCGTGGCCTGCCTAATCGCCGCGCCGTCGAGCCCTAATGCCAAGGCCAAGTTACGCGCCTGAAACGTGCGTAATCCCATCCCCGGCAGAATGGATTCCTTCACAATTTTTTCTGGCGAGGTCTTCGCCACCTCTTCAATCTCCATTCCTCCCTCAGAAGAGACCATGAAAACATTCCGCCCCGTAGAGCGGTCGAGCGTGATTGCCACGTAAAACTCCTGCTTAATGTCAAGGGCCTCGGCCACCATCACTTTTCTGACGCGCCGCCCCTCGGGGCCGGTTTGGTGCGTGACAAGCGTCATGCCAAGAATGCTTTTAATGTGTTCGAGTGCACTCGCCTTATCGGGAGAAAACTTAACCCCGCCGCCTTTGCCGCGCCCGCCGGCATGCACTTGGGCTTTAATGATGTATTGTTCGGCACCGAAATCCTTGCTGACCTGATCGATCGCCGCTTCGGCCTGCGCCAAATCATTAATCGTCACGCCATCCTGAATAGGGATACCGTAACTTTTTAGAAGTTTCTTGGCTTGGTATTCATGTATTTTCATTTTTTCTCTACTTCCGGGTGCTGTTGCTCAACTCGCATCACCGTATCATGAATGAAACGCAGAATTTGACGAATGGTGATCAACCCAAACCCGCCCTCTTTCAGCCGGATCGGCACATGACGATGCCCGCTGATGGAGAGAATGTTAATCACATCCCCAATAGAATTGGACTCATCCATAATTTCATAAATCGGCCGCATGATTGCGGAGATCGGCAGGCGATCGCGATCGATGGAGGTAAGCACCACATTTTGGATAATGTCGCGCTCGGAGAGAATGCCATAAAGCCGCTTTTCGTCGCCAATCAGAATGCACTCAATTCGGTGGGACGTAAAATGGGCAATCGCCAACGAGATGCTATCGCGCGGCGAGAGTATTTTGACGCGCTTATAATCATAATTATATAAAATTTCCCCGATCGTGGTCTTGAGGCTCGCCGTAAGCGGATCCGTCGATTTGAGTAACTCATGCACCTGCTCGTCCATCACCTTCGACTCATCCGTGAATTGCACATGGATTCCACTCGAACGCTTAATCTTTTTCCCGCCCTCCGAAACCGTCCAATATTCGGACCCTCGCAATAAAGCCTGCAAGTTACGCCGCCCCTTCGAGGCCGTCACCATCTTAATCTGCTCTTCGAGCACCAGCTCATACACGGGTCTTTTTACAGCATGAAAAATGCCCACAGGAGTCGGGAAATCAGGATAGTCCATATCGGTAAGCATGGCCGCATACACCGGATCTTTGCTATACATATCATGTACCATTAGGCTTTCTTTCGTAATCCCCTGTTCGCCGATCGTCACGACCTCGGGCTTGGTTCCCTTGAGAATAATTCCCTTATTTCGATTTTCTCCAAAAATGAGAGGCTCCCCCTGTTCAAGGTAGAGCAGGCGATCCTCGCGGCAGGAGCGATCCGAAATATCCTTCCACGCATTTTTATTAAAAATCACGCAACTCTGGAGGATTTCAACAAATGCAGTTCCGGAATGTTTGGCCCCTTTCAGCAGGATCTCAGTAATATGCTTTGGATCTGTATCGACCGCCCGCGCCACAAAAGAGGCTTCCGAGGCTAGTGCCAAGCGCAATGGATTCAGCGGTTCTTCAAGCACCCCGTACGGACTCGTCTTCGTGATCTGCCCTTTTTCGGAGGTCGGACTATATTGCCCCTTGGTCAGTCCATAGATCTTGTTATTGAGCAGGATAATATTCATATCAAGATTGCGGCGTAACGCATGAATCAGGTGGTTCCCCCCAATACTCAGCCCATCACCATCGCCCGTAATAACCCAAACGGACAGCTCTGGATTGGCCACCTTCACCCCCGTGGCAATGGTTGGGGCACGCCCGTGAATCGAATGAAAACCGTAGGTATCGAGATAATATGGAAAGCGACTCGAGCAACCAATCCCGCTCACGAACACAAACTTTTCCTTCGGGATGCCGAGTTGCGGCAATGCGTTTTGCACCGAGTTGAGCACCGAATAATCTCCGCACCCCGGACACCAACGCACCTCCGATGAGGAGACAAAATCCTTGCGGGTCAATCGTTCTATTTTCTTTTTCATGACAAGCCTACCTATCGAATTTTATTAATCTAAAGATATTCCCTAATTCCATCCACGAGTTCCGAGATCAGGAAAGCTCGACCTTTAACCTTATTTATAGATTTTACATCGACCAAATATTTCGCGCGTAGAATTAATGAAAGCTGGCCAAGGTTCAGTTCCGGTGCAAGAACGTGATCGAATTGCTTCATCAAATTTTCAAGGTTTTTGGGGAGCGGGTTAAGATAGCGTAAGTGCACACAACTTACGGAGGCTCCTTCGCTACGCAACCGTTCGACGGCCATAGCAATGGCGCCGCGCGTGCTACCCCAGCCCACCACCAGAACCTTTCCGCTTTCCTCGCCGGTCACTTTGGTGGGCGGAAGATCCTCGGCTAATCGCTCAACTTTTTGGGCCCGCAGGCGGCACATCTTCTCGTGATTATCCGCATCATAACTCACCACGCCATCTTCCGTTTTTTCAAGACCCCCGATGCGATGCTCAAAGCCGGGTCGACCCGGGATGGCCAGTCGACGCGCTAATGTTTTGGGATCGCGCTGATACGGTATGTATTCCTCTCCCGCTTTAATGGGTTCAACCGAGAGGTCCGGAATTTCAGTTACCCGAGGAATCTTCCATGGCTCAGACCCATTCGCCAAATAGGTGTCGGACAGCATAATCACTGGAGTCCGATATTTCAGAGCCAATCGAACCGCCTCGATCGCGGTGTCAAAACAGTCCGATGGAGAGGCCGCGGCCACTATAATCACCGGAGATTCGCCGTTTCGACCATAGAACGATTGTAGCAAATCGGCCTGCTCCGTTTTGGTTGGAAGCCCCGTGCTCGGCCCCGCACGTTGTACATTCACAATCACAAGCGGGAGCTCTGTAATGACGGCAAGTCCCAGGGCTTCCGACTTCAAACAAAGCCCGGGGCCGCTGGTGGTTGTGACGCCGAGTGCTCCTGCGAAGGAGGCCCCAATCGCCACGCCAATGGCCGCAATCTCATCCTCGGCCTGAACCGTTTTAACATTAAAGTTTCGGTGTTTGGAAAGGGTTTCAAGAATCGGGGTGGCGGGAGTGATCGGATAGCTCCCCAGCACAAGGTCGCGCCAGCTATTTTCGGAGGCGGCGATCAACCCGAGGGCGGTCGCCTCATTTCCGGTAATCTTGCGGTAGACTCCATCTTCCAGCACGCGCGGCTGAATGGTGTACTGCGGAATGTCGATATCCTTATTTTCCCCAACAATGAATCCTGCTTTTAAAGCCAAGCTATTTGCGTCGGCGATGAGCGGCTGGTGTTCACGCCACTTGGATTCGATCCACTCCAGCGTGGCATCAAGGGGGCGGGAAAAAACCCAATAGGTAATCCCTAATGCAAAGAAGTTTTTACAGCGCGACTTCAGCGCGGGCTTAAGTGATAACTCCTTGAGGGTTTCAGTCACCAGCGCATTAATATCCACCTTCAATACACGAAACTCATCTTCGAGCGCGGGATCATCAAGGGGGTTTGTTTCGTATAAGGCCTTCTTTAGATTGGCCGGGGTAAAGTTTCCCGTATTAACAATCAACAGCCCCTTCGGCTCAAGCTCCTTAAGATTTACCTTCAGGGCGGCGGGATTCATGACGACGAGCGCATCGGCCTTGTCGCCCGGAGTCATCACATTCCGGCACCCAAAATGAACCTGAAATCCAGAGACCCCCGGAAGCGATCCCGCCGGGGCCCGGATTTCCGACGGAAAATCGGGGAATGTAATAATGGCATCGCCCAACAAAGCACTCGCATCGGAAAAAAGTTCGCCGACGGTTTGCATCCCATCCCCTGAGTCTCCGGCAAAACGAACAACAACGGACTCTTTTTCGATCAAGTTAGATTTTTTTTCGGCCATGACTATTCTCCGGAAACGGTGGGGGCAATCAAGCTACTATCGGGCGGAAGGTTCATGACGTGTTGCGGCAAATGCTCACTAATAAAAGTCATCAAACCTCGCACGGATAAAATCCCTTCAACCACGTTTCCCGACAAAATGGGAAGATGGCGGAAACGATTCGAGTGGAAAAATTCTAAGGCCTCCTGAACCGTTAACGCGGGAGATGAAAAGGCCGGATCCTTGGTCATAATCTCATCGACCGGAAGATCCCCAGAAAGGGTCGAGCCAACAAATTCATGCATCAGATCGCCATTACTCAAAATCCCGATCAGCTTTCCCTTCGCATCCACCACCAGCACACAACCAATCTGATTATATTTCATCTCCGTCACCGCATCGATGATGGAGGTCCCCGTTGTCACGATGGCGGGGTGTTGTAAATCGACCTTGCTGATCGGCTCTGCCCAAAATGTTTCCTTTTTGCGCTTCGTCATAGGGTTCCTTTATTTGCATTAATAAGTCATTCGTAATGTTCTGCCGCAAGGGCTACGAATGGCTCGTTAGACTGGCTTTAATAAATTCACGATTAAGGCGTGCAATGTTTTTAACATCGATCCCTTTAGGGCAGGCCACGGTGCACTCATATTCGTTGGAGCAACTTCCGAAGCCTAGCTCGTCCATCTTATTCACCATATTCAGCGCGCGTTGCGTCCGCTCCGGATGCCCCTGCGGAAGAAGAACATATTGACTCACCTTCGCCGCCGTGAAAAGCATGGCCGATCCATTCGGACACGCCGCCACGCAGGCACCGCACCCGATACATTGGGCCGCATCCATTGAGGCTTCGGCAAGCTCCCGCTTAATCGGAGTGGTTGCGGCCTCCGGCGCATTGCCGGTTTTAACCTCCACATAACCGCCCTCGCAAATGATGGCATCGAGGCCGCTGCGATCGACGATTAAATCCTTAAGCACCTGAAACGGTTTCGCCCGGAAAGGCTCAATCACAATCTGGTCATTATTTTTAAACTTACGCATATGAAGCTGGCAGAGGGTGGTCCGTTCGTGCGAGCCATGCGTCTTACCATTCACCACCGCACCACAGCACCCGCAAATCCCCTCGCGGCAATCGTCTTCAAACGCGATCGGTTCCTCGCCATTCAGGGTGAGCTGCTCATTCACAATATCCATCATTTCAAGAAAGGAAGCCGCCGTATCGATCTCCCGGGCTTGATAGATTTTAAATTGCCCTTTTTCACCACGGTTCTGACGCCAGACCTTCAGGGTCACATTAATTTTTTCCGACATCTTTTTTCTCCTAAAATCTAAAGCCCACCGTTTACTTATACGATCTCTGGCTCAGCTTCACCTCTTCAAACACCAACTCTTCCTTATGAAGGGTCGGCTCTTTTCCCAGCCCATTAAATTCCCAAGCCGAGACATAAGCAAACTCATCATCCTTACGCAGCGCCTCGCCCTCATCCGTCTGGCTCTCCTCGCGGAAGTGGCCGCCGCACGACTCCGCGCGGGCGAGCGCATCCTTCACCATCAGCTCAGCAAACTCCATAAAGTCAGCCACGCGATTTGCTTTTTCTAGTGCCTGGTTCAGGTCATCAGCAGAGCCGGGCACATTAACCTCTTTCCAAAAGGCTTCACGAATTTGTGAAATCTTTTCGAGCGCAATCTTTAATCCTGCTTCGCTACGTCCCATGCCGCAGTTTTCCCAAAGCAGTTGACCCAACTCGCGGTGGAAATCATCCACCGTGCGAGTTCCCTTAATAGCCAGCAATTGATCGAGCCGATCTTGCACCGCCTGCTCCGCCTCAGCAAACGCCTCATGATCGGTTCCAACCTTTGGAATATCGGCGGAAGCCAGATAATCGTTAATGGTGCTCGGCAACACGAAGTAGCCATCGGCCAGCCCCTGCATAAGAGCACTGGCACCAAGACGATTAGCGCCATGATCCGAAAAGTTCACCTCTCCAAGAGCGTAAAGCCCCGGCAACGTCGTCATTAAATTATAATCCACCCATAACCCGCCCATGGTGTAGTGAACCGCAGGGAAGATTCGCATCGGAGTAACGTACGGATCTTCGTCGGTGATGCGCTCGTACATCTCGAACAGGTTCCCATATTTGGATTCGATCACATCCTTCCCCAGCCGCTCGATCGCGTCGGCAAAATCAAGATAAACCGCATTCCCCGTCGAGCCCACGCCGCGACCTTCGTCGCACACCTGCTTGGCATTACGCGAGGCGAGATCGCGCGGAACAAGGTTTCCAAAACTTGGATATTTTCGTTCGAGATAATAATCGCGCTCGTCCTCAGGAATCTCATTGGCGGGGCGGTTGTCGCCCTTCGCTTTAGGCACCCAAATCCGCCCATCATTGCGGAGGCTCTCAGACATTAGCGTGAGCTTGGATTGATAATCCCCGTGCATCGGAATGCAGGTGGGATGAATCTGGGTGTAGCACGGGTTGGCAAACGCCGCGCCCTTTTTATAAGCCCGCCATGCCGCGCTGGCATTGCAGTTCATGGCATTCGTAGAAAGGAAGAAAACATTACCATAGCCGCCGGTCGCCAGCACAACCGCATCGGCCACATGGCGGGTCAACTCGCCGGTAACCAGATTACGGGAAATAATACCGCGCGCCTGGCCATCGATGACCACCACGTCAACCACCTCCGAGCGGGTGTGCATCGTGACGCCCCCCTTTTTAATCTCCTTAGAAAGTGCGCCATACGCCCCAATTAACAATTGCTGCCCCGTCTGGCCGCGAGCGTAGAAGGTGCGCGAAACTTGCGCCCCACCGAAGGAGCGATTGTCGAGATAGCCCCCATATTCACGCGCAAATGGAATGCCCTGCGCAACACAGTGGTCGATAATCTGATTGCTGACCTCGGCAAGCCGATAGACGTTGGCCTCGCGCGAGCGGAAGTCACCTCCCTTAACGGTGTCGTAGAAAAGGCGATAAATAGAATCGCCATCGTTGGGATAATTCTTCGCCGCATTAATCCCCCCCTGCGCCGCAATCGAGTGCGCGCGGCGCGGGCTATCCGAATAGGTGAACGCCTCCACGATATAGCCCAATTCTGCCAGCGTTGCCGACGCCGCCGCGCCGGCCAGCCCCGTCCCCACCACAATCACCGAATACTTCCGCTTATTCGCGGGGTTAACGAGCTTGACGTTGAACTTGTGGCTCGTCCACTTTTCGGCAATCGGACCATCAGGAATTTTTGAGTCAAGTTTCATGGAACGCTCCTCTACTAGAAAAAATAGGCGTGAATTGGAATAAAGGCAAAGGTGCCCGCCATACCGATGGCTACCAGCGTGCTAATCAGCTTTATCTTGCTTCCCTTGCGCGGGATATAGAGCCCATAGGTCTGCAACGTACTCTGTAGCGCATGACTTAAGTGCAAACCAACTGCCACCATAAAAAGGAGATAAATACCCACATGCACGGGGTCCTGAAACTGATCATGCACCATTCCGTAAACATCATTCACTTCATGACCATGCAGGCCAACCTGCTCCTTGCTCTTAAAGGCAAAATCAGCCAAATGATGAAGAATAAAAATAAAGATCATCGCCCCCGAGACCGGCATCAGCCTTGCGGACAGCGATCGCTCCGACGTTGACTTCAGCGTGTGGCGCTTATCACGAGCCCGCCAGTTTCCAAGTACCACGCGGAAGGCCATCGCCATATGCACCGTAATCGACACCAACATCAGCACCTCGATCCCAATCACAATGGGAACGAGCTGATGCAAATGCGCGGCATAAGAATTGAAGAGATCCGGCCCGAACAGGAACAATACGTTGCCGCCCATATGTGGAATCAAAAAGAGGAAAAACATAACCAGTCCAGAAGTTGCCAACAATACCTTTTGGCCAATCGAAGAAAGAAGCGTCTGTTTAATCCTCATACATCATCCGTCCTTGTTTATATCCACATATCGCTTGCGAATTAAGAAGGAGTTTAAATACCCCCATTCAAATCATCAAGAACACCCTTCACTTTATTTATTGAAC
>JAOZSZ010000043.1 GCA_029939385.1 Pontiella sp.
AACCAAAAAGTTGAAGGGTAAAGGCATGGAAGAGGCTAAAAGACATTTGAGAAAGGCACGCGAAGGGCGTGTAACTAGCGACAAGGCCGATAAGACTATTGTTGTATTGATTGAACGGCGTGTACGCCATCCTCTCTACGGGAAAGAAATTCGTCTCTCGAAGAAGGTTCATGTACACGACGAGGAAAACCGAGCCAAGGTTGGTGATGTGGTTCGCGTGATGGAGACTCGCCCACTCAGCCGCTTAAAGCGATGGCGTTTGGTGGACATTATTTCTGAATCTTCTAAATAAGGTTAAGTTCGATGATTTTGGAACAAACACGTTTGAAAGTGGCGGATAACTCAGGGGCTCGTAGTGTAATGTGCATTCGTGTTCTTGGAACCAAGCGTAAATTTGCGCGAGTTGGTGAGTTGATCCGGGTTACAGTAAAGGAAGCTCAGCCTAATGGCGTTGTGAAGAAAGGTGAACTCTGTAAGGCCGTTATTGTCCGAACAAAGAAGGCTATTCACAGGGCCGATGGTTCTTACTTACGCTTTGATAGCAATGCCGCAGTCATTGTTGATGACAAAGGCAACCCTGTCGGAACTCGTATCTTTGGGCCAGTCGCTAGAGAATTGCGTGAAGCCGACTATATGAAGGTTGTATCGCTTGCGCCAGAAGTGCTTTAAGCGCATCGAGAGGAATTTAATATGAAGAATGTTGTAAAGTGTCATATCAAGAAAGGCGATAGCGTTATTGTAATCGCCGGTGATGATAAAGGCAAAACCGGTAAGGTTCTCCAAGCCAGTCCACAGACAGGTCGTGCATTGGTTGAAGGGGTAAACTTTGTTAAGAAGCACATGAAAAAAACCGAAGATAATCCGCAGGGTGGCGTGATTGAAATGGAAGCTCCCATTGCAATTTCAAACCTAAAGGTTTCTGGTTAACCGTTTCTGAGATTGGAACAAGAATTTTTGGAGGACGGGTTCTATGGCCCCTACATTAAAAACTAAATATAAAGAAGTAATTGCCCCGGAACTGATCAAGTCTCAGGGTTATGAGAATAAAATGCAGGTGCCGAAGCTTGAGAAAATTGTACTCAATCTTTGTGTTTCTGTTGCAAATGATCGTGATGTTCTGCAGTCACTTGCTGATGACCTCGGTAAAATTACGGGTCAGAAGGCGGTGATTACCAAGGCGAAGGTCAGTGTTTCGAACTTTAAATTGCGTGAAGGAATGTCGATTGGCGCAAAGGTTACTCTTCGTAACAGTCGAATGTATGAATTTATGGATCGTCTCGTGAATGTGGCTTTGCCGCGAATTCGTGACTTTCGTGGAATCCCCAGCAAATCATTTGATGGGCAGGGAAACTATTCCATGGGCTTGCAGGAGCAGACCGTGTTTCCTGAAATTGATCCAGATAAGGTAAAGAAAGTACACGGTATGGATATCACGTTTGTGACTTCGGCAAAGAGTGATGGGGAAGCCAAAGAATTCCTCAAACTCATGGGCATGCCGTTTGCAACAAGCAATTAATAAGTGAAGGTATTGAAATGGTTTTAACTGATCCAATTGCTGACATGTTAACCCGCATTCGCAACGCGAATATGGCGGAAAAGAAAATTGTGCAAATGCCGCATTCTAAGATGAAGAGCGAACTTGCACGCCTATTGAAATCGGAAGGTTTCATTAAGGACTACACGATGGAAAATAAGGACGGGAAAAGTGTCCTGAATCTTTTTCTTAAATATACGATCGAGCGCGAGCCGATCATTCAAGGTCTTCGTCGCATCAGTAAGCCAAGTTGTCGCAAATATGTGACGGCTGGCGAGGTTCCACGTGTACTGGGTGGAATTGGTGTTGCTCTTTTGAGTACCTCTTCGGGGGTAATGACCGACAACGAAGCCAGAAAACAGAACGTCGGGGGCGAAGTCCTCTGCTACATTTGGTAGGAGAATTGGGGTAAGTTATGTCTAGAATAGGAAAACAACCGATTTTGATTCCCGCTGGAGTAACGGTCGATGTTGCTGGAGCAACAGTCACCGTGAAGGGGTCTAAAGGGGAGTCTGTTTATATGGCTCCTGAGTGTATTGCAGTTACGATAGAGGAAAGTAACGTCGTGGTTTCACGTACGGACGGTTCTCGGCACAGTGCGGCTATGTTCGGCACGGTTCGTAGTATCATCAACAACATGGTTGTGGGTGTGAGCAATGGGTATAAAAAAGAACTTTTAATCAATGGTGTCGGCTATAAGGCTCAGCTTCAGGGAATGAAACTCATTCTTTCGCTGGGCTACTCGCATGACATTAATTATAGCATCCCTGAAGGGATTAAAATCGATGTCCAAAATGGAACAACAGTTACCATCGAAGGCATTGATAAACAATTGGTGGGTCAGGTTTCTGCGTGTATTCGAGATTTCTCTCCAGTTGAGCCGTACAAAGGGAAAGGCGTGCGCTACTCTGATGAGAAGGTTCGCCGTAAGGAAGGTAAGGCGGTTGCATAATCATGAGTATTAAAACGAAAAAAGAGTTTAGAATTCGTCGACACATGCGTGTGCGTAACAAGATTCAAGGTACGGCAGCGCGTCCTCGTATGGCGATTTTCCGTTCCAATACGCAACTTCAGGTTCAGTTTATAGATGATGATGCGCGAGTTACGCTGGTTGGTGCATCGTCTACTGGCAAGAATGTGGCGGCCGCGAAGGCACTGGGTGCCAAAGCAGCAGAGCTTGCTAAAAGCAAGGGTATTGAGACCGTAGTATTCGATCGAGGCGGATTCGCCTTTGGTACAAATTTTAAAGCGCTTGCCGATAGTGCCCGTGAAGCGGGACTCAAATTTTAGGCATTTTAAAGGAGTTCCCTTATGGCAGAAGAACGCACAGGTAATAATCGTAACGACCGGAATAATCGCAGGGATCGTAAACCCCGTGGTCCTCGGAAGGATTTTAAAGAAAAGTCGGAATTCGAAGAGCGGGTAGTTCATATTAACCGTAACTCGAAAGTAGTTAAAGGTGGACGTCGTTTCAGCTTTGGTGCACTTGTTGTAATTGGTGACCGAAAGGGCCGAGTAGGTTATGGGCTTGGTAAGGCTGCCGAAGTTGCAGAAGCTATCCGTAAGGCGGGTGAAGTAGCGAAGCGAAATCTATGTACCGTTACGATGCGTGGAACCACGCTTCCGCACGAAGCCATCGGTAAGTATAGTGGCGCGCAGGTTTTAATTCGCCCAGCATCTGAAGGTACTGGAATTATTGCAGGCGGTCCTTGCCGTGCCGTACTTGAACTCGCGGGGGTTCGTGATGTGCTGGCAAAGTCGCTGGGTAGTAATAACCACCTAAATGTAACAAAGGCAACGTTGGAAGCCTTGGGACAAATGCGTTCTAAGGAAGAAGTACTTGCAACCCGTAAGGGTTAATTTATTAAGAGGATTTAGTCATGGATTTGCATTCATTGCAGACTGCAGAAGGTTCCAAGCATAGAAAGATTCGTTTGGGTCGTGGACGTGCTTCAGGCAAAGGTAAAACCTCTGCTCGTGGTCATAAGGGTCAGATGTCTCGTACCGGAAGTGTACACAAACCACTATTCGAAGGCGGGCAGATGCCCCTCGTACGAAAGTTACCCAAGCGTGGTTTTAATAATTTTACTCGGAAGACTATTATTCCGGTGAGTCTCGATGCTCTCGCTAGATTTGATGATGGCACGGAAGTTACGATTGAATTGCTCTGTGAAAAAGGCCTAGTGAATGGTCGTTTTGATGGCGTGAAGATTCTGGCTAATGGAACGATAGATAAGAAGTTGACGGTAAAGGTCACTGCTTTTTCTTCCTCAGCAAAGGAAAAAATCGAAGCTGCCGGTGGCACTTGCGAAACGGTATAAACTAAAGGCTAGGTTCCCATGTTCTCCGCATTCGTTAATACCTTCAAAATTACTGAACTTAGACAGCGTATACTTTTTACGTTTGGTCTTATATTTATTTGTAGGCTCATTGCCACTGTTCCGCTTCCGGGGGTGGATGCACTAGCTATTCGCCAGTTCTTCGAAGGCCAAAGTGGTGCTGATGGTGGTATGCTGGGGATGTTTAATCTTTTCAGCGGTGGAGCACTCTTGAAGTGCTCTATCGGATCGTTGGGTATTATGCCCTATATTAGTGCATCTATTATTTTGCAACTAATGACTGCGGTTGTTCCTCACTTAGAAAAACTGGCTCGCGAGGGGGATGTTGGGCGCGCAAAAATCACACAGTATACGCGCTATTTAACGGTAGTACTTTGTGTGGTTCAGGCCTTTGCCATGGCGGGGGCCTTGCAGACAGGTCGCTATTTTGGTCTTCCCGCGGAGGTCGTGCGGATTCCAGGAATTGGGTTCATTTTACTTACGGTATTAGCCATTGTAACAGGAACACTCCTGTTGATGTGGATTGGTGAGCAAATTACGGATCGAGGAATCGGTAACGGGATCTCTATTATTATTACCGTTAATATCGTCAGTAGAATGCCGATGGCCGTGAAAGCACTTATTGATAAGTTGACCCGAGTTGATGGGGTTGCTGAAATTGGTATTTTCCATCTGGTGCTTCTTATTTCACTTATCTTCTTTGTTATTTTAGGCGTAGTTGCTGTGACGCAAGCCCAGCAAAAAATTCCGGTCCAATTTGCCAAACGAATGGTCGGTCGTAAAATGATGCAGGGAGGAACTCAGCATCTTCCTTTGCGAGTGAATTATTCGGGTGTGATGCCCATTATTTTTGCTTCAGCAATTCTGGCTATTCCTCCAAAGATTTTGGGTTTCCTTCCCTTTCAGTGGGCGCATGAGGCGGCGAATACCTTTTCTAGGTCTGGATGGTATATGTTCTGGTTTGGCCTTATGATTTTGTTCTTTTCTTATTTTTGGGTGGCTACCCAGTTTAATCCCATTCAAATTGCGGACAATCTTAAGACACAAGGTGGATATGTTCCAGGGATCCGTCCTGGCCGTCCGACCGCAGAATTTCTTGATCGAACCATGACTCGTTTGACGTTGGCAGGCGCTGTCTTCCTCACCGCAATTGCGGTAATACCAAACATTATGACTGCACAATTTAATATTCCATGGATCGTTGCTTCTTTCTTTGGAGGGACTAGCCTTCTTATCATCGTGGGTGTGATGCTCGATACTACGCGTCAAATTGAATCGCATCTATTGATGCGTCACTACGATGGCTTTTTGAAAAAAGGTAAGATGCAGCGTAGAAGATGACTGGGATAGTTTTATTAGGGCCTCCCGGAGCGGGGAAAGGTACTGTATCTAAAGTATTTGCAGAGAAGGGCTTTGTCCATGTTTCTACTGGCGAATTACTCCGTGATCAGATTCGACAAAAAACTCCCGCGGGAATCGAAGCTAAGCTTAGGCTGGACCAAGGAAAATTTGTCTCGGATAAAATCGTGGTGGAAATGGTACGCGATCTTTTGAAAAATACAGATTCTACACAGAAATTTCTTTTTGATGGATTTCCTCGAACCCTGATTCAGGCCAAAGAACTAGATGCAATCCTTCAATCATTTGGAGGTAAACTTGCAGCGATTATTCAACTAGATTGTCCCGATGAAGTGATTATTGAACGACTGTCTGGACGACGTGTTTGTAACAAATGTGGAAGTGTGTATCATCTCTCCCACAATCCTCCGTCGAGCGAGGGTAAATGTGATTTTGATGGCTCAATTCTTCAGTTACGTCCGGATGATACCTCTGAAACGATTAAAAAAAGATTAGCTATCTATGCGGAACAAACCGCTCCTTTGATCGACTACTATCGGTCTAGTGGATTAATTCGTCGTATTGATGCCTCCCTTACTATTGAAGAAGTTCGTTGTGCTGTACTTGAACGATTAGCTTAGATGACCTGATGATTATTATAAAAACTCCAGATGAATTAGTTGCGATGCGCATTAGCGGAAAGAAAACGGCCACTATTTTGCACAAGGTTGCTGCCAAGATTGCGCCGGGAGTAACTACAAAAGAGCTTGATGAATACGCTGCCGAGCTTGCTCGTGAGCAAGAAGGTCGGTGTGCTTTTTTTGGTTTTCATGGCTTTTCAGGGCATATATGCGCCTCTATTAATGAAGAGGTTGTTCATGGCATTCCCGGGCCTCGAATGATACGTAATGGTGATATTGTGGGGATTGATTTTGGTCTTGTTTATGGAGGATTTGTCGGAGATACGGCGATTACGGTCGCTGCGGGCGAAATTGATCCAGAATGGACCCGTCTTCTTGATGTTACTAAGCAAGCGCTTCATGCGGGGATTTCTAAGGCCATCGAGGGGAATCGGCTTTCCGATATTTCAAATGCGGTTCAAAGCGTTGCAGAAGGCGCTGGATTTTCTGTGGTTCGTGATTTTGTGGGACATGGTATTGGGCGGGAGATGCATGAAGATCCTCAGATCCCAAATTATGGCCCCGCGGGACGCGGCCCTGTGCTTAAGGCGGGGATGACGCTTGCCATTGAACCTATGATTAACCTCGGGGTTCATAAGACAAAAACCCTTAAGGATGGATGGACGGTGATAACTAAGGATCACCTTCCATCAGCGCATTTTGAGCACACGATAGCCGTTGGGAAGGAAACGGCCGAGATCCTGACTCTTCCGGAGCAAGCGTTCGATGGATAAAAAAGAGACAATTTTGCTAGACGCCCAGTTGATATCCGTGATAGACAACAACGCTTTTGGTGCAAAACTAGGTAATGGACACCACTTTGTTGCATTTTTTGGACGCAATGATAAAGATAGAGCAACTCTCGATATTAATACCGAGGTTATAGTTGAAATGTCGCCTTATGACATGTCCAAAGGACGTATGGTGATAAACTAGGAACAATGATATGAAAGTAAGAGCTTCAGTTAAACGAATGTGTGAACAGTGTAAGGTAATCAGGCGCAAAGGTGTGGTTCGCATCATTTGCACGAACCCGCGCCATAAACAGCGTCAAGGATAATCAAGGAGTTTATCAATGCCACGTGTACTCGGTGTAGACATCCCAGGAAGAAAAAGGCTGGAATATGCCTTACAATATATTTATGGAATCGGCCCCACACTTTCTTCGGAAGTGATTAAAAAGGCTAAGCTTGATCCAGCGAAAAAAGCGGACGACCTCACGGACGAAGAAATTCGTAACCTTGTTGTTGTGCTTCAATCAGATTACAACATCGAGGGTGACCTTCGTCGTGAGGTTTCCTCCAATATTCGCCGGTTGATTTCGATCGGCTCTTATCGGGGAATTCGCCATCGTCGCGGACTGCCCGTTCGTGGACAGCGCACTAAAACAAACGCTCGGACCCGTAAAGGCTCGAAGCGTACAGTTGGTGTGGTTCGCGGTAAGGAAGCACGTTCCGCTGTTAAAGCAGCTGGTAAGTAAGCGTAGCCATTGATTTAAACAAGGAATATTCCCATGGCAGAAGAAAAAGTTAAAGTAGAAGAAAAAGTGGCAGAAGAGGCAACGCCTGTTGTCGCTGAAAAGCCCGCTGACGCAAAAGCAGAAGCTCCGAAAAAAGAAGCTCCAAAGAAAGAAGTTTCTAAAGAAGCCTCCAAAGAGGTCTCTAAAAAAGAGGAGGTCGAAAGTGATCGCCCTAAATTAGCTACTGCTGCCGAGCTACTAGCCGATGCTAAGATCGAACCGATCAAGCGTCGTAAAGGATCGAAGAATGTCCCCTTTGGTATTGCTTTTGTTAAGACCACATTCAACAACACGATTGTTTCGATTACCGATATGCGAGGTAACGTGGTTTCTTGGAGTAGCGCAGGTCGCTGTAACTTTAAGGGATCTCGGAAGAGTACCGCTTTTGCGGCCACTACGGTTGCGCAAGAGGCTGCTCGCGGTGCTATTGGTCATGGCATGACAGAAGTTGAAGTTCGCGTGCAAGGACCCGGAGCAGGACGTGAGTCTGCGGTTCGTGCTATCCAGTCTGCTGGGTTATCGATTTCTACGATTAAGGATACAACGGCAATTCCTCATAACGGATGCCGTCCGCCAAAACGGCGCCGTGTATAAAATCTTTTTAAGTAAATAAAAATAAACCATACGAGCCGGTTAATGCCCGGTTCTGGGAGAAAAAATATGGCTACAAGACTTGGGCGTTTCGAAATGCCAAAACAGGTTGCTAAAGATGATTCGGTTTCTACCGATACCTATGGCAAATTTTATGCTGAACCTTTTGAAGCTGGTTATGGCCGTACGATCGGGAACTCGCTCCGCCGAGTATTACTCTCGTCGTTGGAGGGAACCGCGGTTTCTTCTATTAAAATTAACGGGGCGCCTCATGAATTCTGTAGCCTTGAAGGTGTTGTTGAGGATGTAACTGATATTGTTCTGAATATTAAACAACTCCTTTTTAAGAGTTATTCTCGTGAAATACAGACGGTTAAGATTAAGGTTGAAGGCCCTGGTGAAGTCACGGCTGGAGATATCCAAACGGGCGATAATATTGAAGTGCTTAATCCTGACTTTCAGATTTGTACCTTAGCTGAGGGCGGTGTCTTTGAAGCGGAGATGGAAATTCGTATTGGTCGTGGATACTGTCCTGCGAACCTCAATAAGAAAGAGAATCAAGAAATTGGCATCATTCCGGTCGATTGCTTATTTTCCCCAGTTCGTCGTGTTAAGTATTCGGTAGAAAATACCCGCGTGGGTCGTCGTACTGATTATGACAAACTGGTGATTGAAATCTGGACAGATGGTCGTGTTAGTCCCGATGATGCCCTCACGATGTCCGCTGCAATTCTTCGTCATCATCTCGATGTTTTCGTTAGTTACGATAAAGACCTTATCGAGTTTGAGGAAAGCGAAAAACAGATCGACCTTGAAAAGGAAGAGCTGCGCAAGAAACTTAATATTAGTGTCAATGAAATCGAACTTAGTGTTCGTGCGGCAAACTGTTTAAATAACGCCAATATTACGACGGTTGGAGAGCTTGCGCAAAAGACTGAAGCTGAAATGCTGAAGTATCGTAACTTCGGCAAAAAGTCGTTGAACGAAATCAAGGCAAAGATCCTTGAGATGGGACTGTCACTTGGCATGACCTTCGATTCGGATTTATTCCGGGAATCGAACATCGAAGACTAGTTTAATTAATATCCAGAGGTTGGAACAATGAGACATCGTAAA
>JAOZSZ010000044.1 GCA_029939385.1 Pontiella sp.
TGCGGAAGTGCAGATTGAGGGGAAGACCGTAAAGATTCTGGGCTTTGCTAAAGGGGCAGGAATGATTGAGCCCAATATGGCTACGATGCTTTCGTTTATCACGACCGATGCTGCGGTTGAACAACACGCGTTGCAAGTTGCTTTGGAAAAGGCGGTGGGTTTAAGTTTTAATCGGATCTCAATTGATGGGGATCAAAGTACGAACGATACCGTCCTTGCGCTGGCTAATGGCGCGGCGGGTACTCATTTGTTGAATGAAGATTCAAAGGAATGGATTCCTTTTCTAGAGGCCATGCAAACCGTTTGCCATGAGTTGGCGATGATGATTGTTCACGACGGGGAAGGTGCCGATAAGTTTGTAACCGTTAAGGTGAAGGGAGCCGAATCCGATGAAGCGGCCAATCTTGCCGCGCGGGCGGTGGCCAATTCGTTGCTGAATAAAACGGCGTGGGCGGGGGAATACCCTAACTGGGGCCGGGTGATGGATTCAATTGGCTATTCCAAGGCGCGGGTGGATGAATCTTTGGTTTCGATTTGCTATGACGATCAGCAGGCGGTGGCTCGCGGTATGCGGACGGAAATTGCGCAAGAGGAGTTAATTAAGGTCGTTTCTCAGACTGATTTTGCTATAAACATCGACCTGCATCTCGGGGAGGGGAAAGCCACGGTTTACACCTGCAACTGCACCGAGGAATATGTGCGGATCAATGTGGAGTAGTTAAGGGAGCCTGTTAATGCCTGTTGTATCCATGTTTTTCGGGATTGTTGTGCGGATGTACTATGACGACCATAACCCACCGCACATCCATGTTGAATATCAAGGAGGCAAGGTGGTGCTGGATTTCCAGGGCAATGTACTGAAGGGGGAACTTGGTTCGCGAACCGCCTTGAAGTTGGTGCGTGAGTGGGTTGATCTTCATACAGTAGAATTGGCCGATGATTGGGATGCAGCAAGGCAAGGGCGGTCTATTAAGAAAATTGATCCATTGGATTGAGGTGCGCTATGTGGAATATGAACGATGTGACGAAAATCGAGTACAAAGGGGGCTACACCTATTGGATCCAGTTTGATAATGGGGTTGGTGGCGATATCGATTTTACCCCCTACCTGAGTAAGGGTCCTGTATTCGAAGCGCTGAAGAAGATCGATTTTTTCCAGCAGGCCGTTGTTGATGGAGGTACGATTGCATGGCCGAATGGAGCGGATATTGCCCCCGAATCCTTATACGACAAGCTGGAAGTTGGATTATCTCGTGTGGCGGAAAGCCTAGCTGAATACAAAACAGGAAACGATTGATGGAAAAGTTTATTGAGAAGGCGACGGTACTGATTGAGGCATTGCCGTTCATCCAGCAGTTCCGTGGGGAGACCGTGGTGGTGAAGTTGGGTGGAAGTATCATGGAGAGCGAGGACGGCTACAGCCGGATCATGCAGGATATTGCATTCATGGAGTGCGTCGGGCTACTTCCCGTGGTGGTGCACGGCGGCGGTAAGGCCATTTCGCGGTCAATGAAAGAGTCCGGCATTGCGCCCAACTTTGTTCATGGCCTGCGGGTGACTGACGATGCGACAACTCGCGTGGTGGAGCAGGTGCTTAACCATGAGGTGAATCCTCGTCTGGTAGATATCATTCAACAGTTTCACGGCAAGGCACGTGGCATTCATGGTGAAGACATTATTCATGTTGAAAAAATGGTTGGTGTGGATCCTGAAACCAAAGAACCCTTGGACTGGGGTTATGT
This sequence comes from Pontiella sp., assembly GCA_029939385.1. Lineage (GTDB taxonomy): Bacteria > Verrucomicrobiota > Kiritimatiellia > Kiritimatiellales > Pontiellaceae > Pontiella. The sequence goes on from JAOZSZ010000044.1 coordinate 1,743, forward strand.
CGGCAAAGTTAACCATGTTGATATCGAGCCCATTCGGGCCTATCTACGCTCGGATATTGTTCCAGTAATCACGCCGTTGGGCCGCGGCAATGATGGCCACTTATACAATATTAACGCCGATGATGCGGCCACCGCGATCGCGATTGCATTGAATGCGCGCAAGCTGGTTTTTCTGACGGATGTACCGGGATTGTTACGAGATCCAGAAGACCCATTATCGCTGATCCCTTCCCTTCATTTGAGTGATGTGGATGAGCTGATCGAGCGTGGGGTGATTTCGGGCGGAATGTTGCCGAAAATTAAGGGGATGGTCGGCGCGGTGAAGTCGGGCATAAAGAAAGCGCATATTATCGATGCGTCGTTGCCGCATTCGCTCCTACTAGAGTTATTTACCAGCGAAGGCGTCGGAACAGAAATTACGCAATAAACCTAAAATTGGAACCTTGAAATGACTACGGCTGAGATCGCTAAAATGCAAAAGGATTATCTGATGCCAACCTATGCGCCAGAGCTTGCGCTGGTTAAGGGTTTGGGGCCGCGCGTATGGGATGCGGAGGGGAACGAGTATCTCGATTTTGTTTCGGGAATTGCCGTTACCAATATAGGCCATTGTCACCCCAAAATGGTAAAGGCCGTGCAGGATCAAGTTGAAACGCTGGCGCATGTTTCTAATCTTTACTACAACGAAAAACAGCCGCAACTGGCCAAGGAACTCTCAGAATGTTCTGGTCTGCCAGGCGCAAAATGTTTCTTTTGCAACTCGGGGGCGGAGGCCAACGAAGGGTTAATTAAACTCGCCCGGCTTTGGGGAAGTGACCAAGGTAAATATGAAATCATCACGATGCGGCAATCCTTTCATGGGCGAACCCTTGCCACGCTAACGGCGACCGGACAAGAAAAGGTGCAGGCGGGCTTTGGCCCTTTGCCGGAAGGCTTTTCTTATGCCCATTTTAATGACCTCCCCTCCATCGAAAAGGCCATTACTCCAAAAACGGCCGCCGTATTGATTGAAGCCTTGCAAGGGGAGGGGGGCGTGATTCCCGCGGACCCAGAATTCCTTTCTGATCTTCGGTTGTTGTGCGATGAAAAGGGGATACTTCTCCTCTTTGATGAAGTGCAATGTGGTATGGGACGGACTGGCCGCTGGTTTGGATTCCAAAATTATAAGGTGCAACCCGATGCCTTCTCGCTAGCCAAAGGACTCGGCAACGGCTTCCCCATGGGAGCCATTGTGGCAGGAGCAACGCTGGCCGATACCTTTCAAGTGGGTCATCATGCCACCACGTTTGGTGGAACGCCGCTGGCCTGCTCCGCTGCACTATCGGTTATAGCGGTGCTTAAAGAAGAGGATCTGCTTGCGCACACCATGATGATGGGGGCGTATTTGGTGGAAGGCCTTTGCGAAATCGCTACCCGGCATAAGAAGTGGATTTCGGAGGTTCGAGGCTTGGGATTATTACTTGGACTGGTGCTTGATGTTCCGGCCCTTCCCTTGCAGAAAAAATTACAGGAAAAAGGGATGCTTGCGTTGGCTACTGCGGGTAATGTCCTTCGGTTGCTTCCTCCTTTGAATGTTTCGAAGGAAGAAATTGACCAAGCTTTACTCTATCTTGGGGAATCGTGTGAAGAACTTCATGATGAAATGGCGGCCCTCTCGCCGAATCCCTGTCAGTGCTGATATGCCGGAGGCTGAAATGAAGTTGAAGAAAGGAGTTTTGGTTGATGTCGTCGATGTCGAGTGGATTTCTGGATATATTTTAAAAATCGCGTTTAGCGATGGGTTTTCCCGCCCAGTGGATTTTGAACCGTTCCTTTCAGCGTCAATGCATCCGGAGATCAGGGCTTATCTTGATGTGGATAGATTTAAAGCATTTTCAATTAGCTTTGGAAACCTGATATGGGATGACTATACTATGTGCTTTCCTCTCGCGGATTTATATTCCGGTTCGATAGCTGATTTTAGCGAATCTCGCCGCAGGGTTGCAGAAAGCGGAGAAGATGACCAATTTCGCCCGTGAGATTAATGGATGATTTTAAATAAAGGAGAATGACAAATGGCGTATGATTTAACTGGAAAAGTAAAGCTCGTGCAGGATGCACAGACTTTCGGAAGTGGCTTCACGAAGCGTGAGGTGGTGGTGACGGTCGAGGACGGGAAATACCCGCAGGAGATCAATGTTGAATTTTTGCAGGACAAAGTAAGCCTGCTGGATGCGATTCAGCCCGGACAAGAAGTAACCATTACCTTTGATATTCGCGGCCGCGAATATAATGGCCGCTATTTCAATAACCTCGTGGGCTGGAAAATCCAAGCCGGCGAAGGTGCTACTACTGCGGCTCCGGCTGCGGCTTCCGAAGAAAAGCCGCCGGCCGCCGATAAGGACGTTCCGGCCGACTTCGATGAATACGAAGATGAGATTCCCTTTTAAAGAGAAGGTGGAACCTGAGATGGGGGATCAAAATTTCCGCCATCTAGTTATTCGTTCATTTTAAAATTTAATTATTCACAGATATAAAAGGATCCGATTATGAAAGTTGTACTTGCTTATTCTGGCGGTCTCGATACCACCGTACTTTTGACTTGGTTGCAGGAAAAATATAACGCGGAAGTGATTTGCTACTGCGCCAACGTGGGGCAAGAAGACGAACTCGACGGCCTTGAAGAAAAGGCCCTCAAGCATGGTGCAGTGAAGTGCTACGTTGATAACATCGAGGAAGATTTTGCGAAGGACTACATCTATCCCATGATGCAAGCCAACGCCATCTACGAAGGAACTTATCTGCTTGGCACCTCCATCGCCCGCCCGCTCATCGCTAAACGTATGATTGATATTGCCATTGCCGAAGGCGCAGAAGCCATTTGTCATGGCGCAACCGGAAAAGGGAACGACCAGGTTCGCTTCGAGCTAACCGCTTATGCGCTCAAGCCCGACGTTAAGGTGATTGCTCCATGGCGTATGCCGGAAGAATTTGCCTTTGAAGGCCGTACCGACATGATCAAATATTTAGAAGAGCGCGGTATTCCAACAACGGTTTCTGCCTCCAAGCCCTACAGCATGGATCGCAATATGTTGCACATTAGTTTCGAGGGCGGAATTCTTGAAGATCCATGGACCGAGCCCGATGAAAATATGTGGTGCATGACCAAACCCCTCAGCCAAGCTTCTGACGAGATAGAGACCATCGAAGTGAGTTTTGAAAAGGGGATTCCAGTTGCGGTTAATGGAGAAAAGCTCAGCCCCGCGATGCTGTTGAAAAAGCTAAATGCCCTAGGGTGCGAGCACGCCGTGGGACGCATCGACATTGTTGAAAACCGTTACACCGGCATGAAAGACCGCGGCGTGTATGAAACCCCCGGCGGTACTATTCTGCATCACGCACACCGCGCCATCGAGTCGATCACTATGGATCGTGAAGTCATGCATTTGCGCGACTCACTTGTTCCCAAATATGCCGAGCTCGTTTATAACGGCTACTGGTTCGCGCCTGAACGTGAAATGCTTCAGTCCGCCATCACTCAGAGTCAGGAAACGGTTACGGGTGATGTGCGCCTCAAGCTCTTCAAAGGGGCGGTACATGTTTGCGGTCGACGTTCCCCCTATTCGCTCTACAGCCCAGAACTCGTCAGCTTCGATGAGGCGGGCGGATACGATCAGTTCGATGCCACAGGCTTCATTAAGATCAACGCCTTACGTTTGCGCGTGGGTACCACGATGAAGACGAAGAACAGCATCTAGTTTGTCGTAGCCGAGATTAAGCACGGGTTCTTCTCAACGAGAAGAGCCCGCATATCCGCAACGCGAGTAGGCTCGTCGGAATATTTAAGAGGAAAAATAAATGAGTGATAATGCTGAAACCCGGATCATGGCCGTATACTGCGATTTTGAAAACGTGGCGCTGGGAGCCAAGGAGGCTGACAACGCAAAATTTGATATGGGAAAGGTGCTCGAGCGGTTGCTGCTGAAGGGCAATATTGTCGTGAAAAAAGCCTATTGCGACTGGGCGCGCTACAAGGAATTCAAGGGAGCGATGCATGAAGCGTCCTTTGAGCTCATCGAGATTCCGCATGTACGCATGTCGGGAAAAAACTCGGCAGATATCCGCATGGTGGTCGACGCTTTGGATCTTTGCTATACGAAGGAACATGTGGATACATTTGTGATTATTAGTGGCGACTCCGATTTTTCCCCGCTCGTCAGCAAACTGCGAGAAAACAATAAGACCGTGATTGGCGTGGGCGTTAAAAAGTCCACCTCGGATCTTCTGATTGCGAATTGTGACGAGTTTATTTATTACGACGATCTGGTGAAACAGGCTAAACCGCGAAAGAAAATCGTCTCGAAAAAGACGGCTTCAAAAAAGGTTTCGAAGGCGACGGCAGCCCAGCCCTCGGATAAAAAGCAGGAAGCGTGCGACCTGATCATGGCCACCTGCGAGGCTTTGCTTCAGGAACGTGGGGAAGAAGACCGCATCTGGGGATCCATGATTAAGCAGGCCCTTAAACGCCAAAAGCCCGAATTTACCGAATCCTATTATGGATTTCGCTCTTTTGGTGAACTGCTGAAAGAGGCGGAATCACGAGGATTGGTTGATCTGAAACAGGACGAGAAATCAGGCCAGTTTTTAGTAACGGTTCATCCTTCTGCTTAGCTGTTCCGGATTTCTTTTTGAAATAAAATACCCCCCTTTTAGTGGCTTCCCCATATTGGAAACACAGGGGGTTCATGTATAGTCTCGCGCATTAATTTTAGGAGAAGACGATGGCAGAAAAGAAGATTCCACTGAATCGCGAACCGTTGGAGGCGCTGACAAAGCGCTTTCCAACGCCTTTCCATATCTATGACGAAAAGGGGATTCGTGAAAATGCGCGTCGGCTGAAGGCGGCATTTTCTTGGAACGCGGGATTTAAAGAATATTTTGCAGTGAAGGCCGCGCCGAATCCGTTTTTGATGAAGGTTCTTAAGAGTGAGGGTTTCGGATCGGACTGCTCGTCCTATCCCGAATTATTGCTCTCCGAGAGCGTCGGTGTGGTGGGTGAAGATATCATTTTTACCTCCAACGACACGCCCGCCTATGAATATGCCAAAGCCAAAGAGTTAGGGGCCATCATCAATCTCGATGACCTCTCGCACATTCAATATTTGGAAGATGAAGTCGGCCTGCCGGAGCTGGTTTGCTGTCGCTACAATCCGGGGCCCCTCAAGGGCGGAAACGCAATCATCGGCCATCCGGAAGAGGCGAAGTATGGCTTCACTCGCGAGCAACTTTTTGAAGGCTACCGCATCCTGCGTGACAAGGGCGTGAAGCGCTTTGGATTGCATACAATGGTGGCATCGAATGAGTTAGAAGGCTCTTATTTCGTAGAGACGGCGCACCTGCTCTTCGAACTCGTCGGCGAACTCTCTGCCGAGCTAGGGATTGAATTTGAATTTGTTAATATTGGCGGCGGCATTGGTATTCCGTACAAACCCGAAGATAAGGCCGTGAACCTCGAAGAGGTGGGCGAAGGGATTCGCAAGCTCTACGAGGAATGGATTATCGGCAAAGGCCTTAATCCGCTCGACCTGCGGATGGAGTGCGGGCGAATGGTGACCGGACCTTTTGGCTATCTCGTCAGCCGCGTGCTGCACAAGAAGAATACCTATAAACAATTTGTCGGGCTCGATGCCTGTATGACCGATTTAATGCGCCCCGCTTTGTATGGTGCGTATCATCACATCACGGTTATGGGAAAGGAGAACGCGCCGCTAGATTTGGTTTGCGATGTCACCGGATCGCTTTGCGAAAATAATGATAAGTTTGCGATCGATCGCGCGATCCCGCAGGTGGATATTGGAGATCTTGTGGTGATTCACGATGCAGGCGCACACGGCCATGCGATGGGCTTTAACTATAACGCCAAGCTTCGCTCGGCGGAACTACTGCTCTGCGAAAACGGTGAAGTCATTCAAATCCGCCGCGCAGAAACGGTGGAAGATTACTTTGCTACGTTGGATTTCGAGGCACTAGGCCGTTGGCGTTAGGCACTAGGGGAAGTATGGGTGCGGAGATAAAGAGTTTTCGGGATCTGGTGGTCTGGCAGAAGGCCATGTGCTTGGTTGAGCATGTATACGCTATATCGAAGCATTTCCCTTCAGATGAACGCTATGCACTAACGTCCCAATTACGGCGGGCATCGGTTTCCGTGCCGAGTAATATTGCAGAGGGATATGGCCGACACTCGACGATGGATAATGTTCGTTTCCTGCAAATCGCTTTGGGTTCTGCCTACGAACTGGAAACCCAACTTGAGTTGAGTGTCCGTCTACAGCTCGCGGGTATGAATGAAGTGAAAGATGCGCTTGAACTTTGCGTAGAAATAGAAAAGATGCTCGTTGCGTTGTCAAACAAACTTCGCGCGAGGACAAATGGGTAATCACTAGTGCCTTATGCCTATTGCCTATTGTCTCAATAATCGGAGATTATTATTATGTATTTTACTGGGGTATACACCGCACTTGTTACGCCGTTCACCGCGAACGGCGAGGTCGATTTTGAAAAGCTCGAAGAGCTGGTTGAATTTAATATTGCCGGTGGCGTGGATGGTATTGTCCCGACCGGAACAACGGGCGAGTCGCCGACGTTGCGTCCGCAGGAACACCTCAAGGTCATTGAAACAGTGGTCGCGAAAGTGGCGGGACGGGGCAAGGTGATTGCTGGCACCGGCGCCAATTCGACGGCCGAGGCGGTTGAATTGACGAAGGCCGCTAAAGCCTTTGGTATTGATGGAACCCTTCAAGTGACGCCGTACTACAACAAGCCCAACAGCGCTGGACTGATCCAACACTTTTCCGCCGTGGCCGACCTCGGTGTTCCTGTGATTCTCTATAACGTGCCGGGCCGTTCCGCGAAGGAAATCCCGCTGGACGTGGTGGTGGAGCTGGCGAAGCACCCCCATATTGTTTCGGTAAAAGAAGCGGCCGGATCGGTCGATCGCGTAAGCGCCATCAAGAGTCGTTGTGATATTGAAGTCCTCTCGGGGGACGACGCACTCGCATTGCCGATGATTTCGGTCGGGGCATGTGGCGTAATCTCCGTGGCCTCGAACCTAGTTCCCTCCGAGGTTGTGGCCATCGTCCATGCCGCGCTCGCGGGCGACTATGCCACCGCGCAGAAGCTGCACCTGAAATACCATCAGCTTTTCAGTGACATGTTTATCGACACCAACCCCATTCCTGTTAAGGCCGCCATGGCCATGAAGGGGCTGATCAAAGAAATCTACCGCCTGCCGATGTGTTCGACGACAGATGAAAACAAGGCCGTGCTTCGCGCGACGCTTGAGGCCGCTGGGGTTTTGTAGCGTAGACGGAGCT
>JAOZSZ010000045.1 GCA_029939385.1 Pontiella sp.
TAAACACTACAAGCCTTCCACTCCTCGGAAATGATTGCACTCTATCTGGCGATCGGTAATGAAGTGAATCTTGATGTCCTTTTTTCAACCTGTTGGAAATGTGGAAAACGAACCTGTATTCCAATTTTTAATCCCACATCAAAGCTCTATGAAATGGCCGAAGTCTCGGCTAAAACAGAATATCAAATTGGGCATTTTGGTATTCGAGAACCTTTATCGCCAACCCGTTGTTCAATGAATACGATTGGCTTAATTGCTATTCCGGGCGTGGCTTTTGATCGAACGGGAGGGCGCCTTGGACGCGGAGGAGGCTATTACGATCGCCTTTTAGAAGAATTTTCTGGATTTTCTGCCGCTATTGCCTTCGATTTTCAACTCCTTCAAAAAGTCCCCTGCGAGCCACACGACCAACCTGTAAATGCCATTGTGACCGAAACTCAAATTGTTAATGTTTAAACGAACGTTAGACAAAGCCCAGTGTCACAGTATAAGATTTGGGGCTTAACTATAAAGGGATCACTCCGCCCAGATGTTGCGTCTCCATTGCTTCGGGTTTTCTACGGGAAGTGCTCCATCTTGAAAAGGAGGTTTACCGTGGAAGAAATGTTTACAGGACAAGCTCTTATAATAAATATTGCCTTCATTATCTTGGGGTTCTTTTTTCATGCATATATCACCAAAGCCAATGCCGTAGCGGCGAGCAAGCAGAGTAAGGCCATTCTGGCCGGAGCCCAAAGAGAAGCCGATGTACTACGCCGCGAGGCCAAAGTACAAGCCAAAGATGCCGTACTACGCGCTCGCGAAAAATCTGAACAGGAAATTACCAATCAGCGTAAAGATATCCTCGATTTAGAAAAACGGGTTGTTGAGCGGGAAAAAAATCTTTCTGGGAAATTAGATATGCTCAGCAGTAAAGAACTACAGCTGACCGGGCGACTCACCGAAGTCCATGACCAAAAAGATCTCTTAAAAGATCAACAGAACAAACTCGAAACCCTGATTAAAGAAGAAACACAACGGGTAGAGAATACCGCAAACCTTTCCAAGAATGAAGCACGCAAGACCATCATGGCGCGCATGGAAGAAGAATTAACCGCAGAAACAAGCAGCCTCATTCGACATGCCCAGAAAGATGCCAAACAAGACGCAGAAAAAACGGCCCGAGAAATCATTACCATCGCCATCCAGCGCTATGCTGCAGATACAGTTTGCGATATTACAACCAGTACTGTTTCGCTTGAAAACGATGATATTAAGGGACGTATTATTGGAAGAGAAGGTCGTAATATTAAGTCCTTTGAAGCCGTCACAGGCGTCAATGTTTTGATCGATGAAACACCCGAGTTAGTTGTTCTTTCTAGCTTCGATCCCATTCGGCGTGAGGTGGCACGCGTTGCGCTCACACAATTAATTGAAGATGGCCGAATCCACCCTGTTCGTATTGAAGAAACCGTTGAAAAGGTACGTAAAGAACTTGATGAAACCATCCGCCATGCCGGGGAAGAAGCCCTCTTTGGCCTCGGGATTGCAGGGGTCGCGCCCGAACTCGTTCATATTCTTGGCAAGCTCAAATTCCGCACCAGTTATAAACAAAATGTACTCGATCACTCTATCGAAGCCGCCCACCTTATTTCTATTATGGCGGCCGAATTAGGGCTGGATACCAAAATCGCAAAACGATGTGGAATCTTTCATGATATTGGAAAAGCACTCGACCACGAGATCGAGGGAGGACATGCACGTATTGGAGAAAACCTGCTCCGAAAGTATGGCGAAGATCCCCTCGTCTATAAAGCCATCGGCGCTCAACATGAAGATATGGATCGAACCAATATCTATGCGGTATTATGCGACGCCGCCGATGCCATGACCGCGGCCCGACCGGGTGCACGCATGGAAACAACCGACCTTTATATCCAACGACTGGAAAAAATTGAGAAGATCTGCAATCAATATGCTGGAGTAAAAAGCAGCTATGCCGTTCAAGCAGGACGCGAGGTTCGTATTATGGTTGAACCTGAAAAATTCAATGACCATGGGTCTCAACTACTGGCTCGAAATATTGCCAAACAGATCAGTAAAGAAGTCAAGGTTCCTGGCACCGTTCGGGTCACTGTAATTCGCGAATTACGATGTGTTGAATACGCCAAATAATAGAAATACAGGGACCCGATTGGTCTACCTATTTTTTATTATTCACCACCAAAGACGATAGGAAGAATCCAAGGGAAAGGCATTTTTAATATGCCGAATTTCGGGAGGGTTCCCTTTCGGTTCACCAATCACCTCAATCACATCAAACCGAATAAATTGGGGTTCAACCTTTTTGTGCTTAAGATAGCCGATAGCCGCACGTGAAAGGTGTTTACGTTTCGCCTTATTCACCGCAGAAAAAGGGCGGCCATAGTTTTCATTTTTACGTGTTTTAACCTCAACAAAAATGAGCACCTTTCCATCTTCTGCAATGATATCGAGTTCATCCCGTTTCCCAACACGTATTCGTTGACCTATGATTTTATAGTGTTTCTTTTTCAAAAATCGAACGGCAAGATTTTCTCCCCAGCGCCCCGATTTTAAGTGGGCGGGTTCATTCCTCTTTTTAAATCGATTTTTAATCCACTGTTTCATGGCCGGAAATAATTGATTCATACAAAGCGATATAGTCTTTAGCCATATGCACCACAGAAAAATCCTGCTTCATGGCACATCGGATCAGTGCTTTCCATTTCTTAGGTTTTTTAAAGACCTTAAGGGCGCGTTCTATAGCCTGGAAAAAGGCATCCGAAGTATGCCCATAGAATTTAAATCCAGTGCCTCCATTTTCGGCGGCATCAACCACAGAATCCTCCAACCCCCCGACTCCATGCACAAGCGGAAGTGTGCCATAACGCATACTGTAGAGCTGGTTCTGACCACACGGTTCAAACTCAGATGGCATCAGAAAAACATCAGCCCCAGCTTCGATTTGATGTGCTTTTTCATGGGAAAACTCGATCCAAGAACAAACCTGTGTTGGCCAGCGTTCTGCCCACTCACGACAAGCTTTCTCTTGTGGAGCATCCCCTGTTCCAAGGATTACCAGCTGAGCTCCCGACGCAACAATACGGTCAATCGCCCCCGCCAATAGATCGATCCCCTTCTGTGGAACGAGGCGCGTAATCATTCCCAACAGAGGAACCTTTGGGTCGGGAGCAAATCCAGCAACCTCCTGTAAGGCACGCTTACACTTTTTCTTTCCAGAAAGATCCGTAATAGAATAGTTAACCGAAATATCAGGATCGGTTTCTGGATTCCATCGAAGAGAATCGATGCCATTAAGAATTCCATGAAGCACGTTACTCCGTTCTTGTAACACCCCTTCAAGCTTACATCCAAACGGCTGTGTCTGGATTTCCTTAGCATAATTGGGGCTGACGGCATTAATCGCTGTTGCTCCAACGAGCCCGCCTTTTATCGTATTAAGTTCACCATAAAATTCGAGGGTCTGCATGGTGTAGCAATGATCCGGAAGCGAGGTCATATAAAAAGATTCTGAGGGAGCCCAGCCTTGATGAGCCAGATTATGAATAGTGAAGAGTGTTTTTTCCTTTCCATCACGAACATGCTGATCGATCCCGTGGCGGAGTAGCATGGGAATTAATCCGGTCTGCCAATCATTGCAATGCACCACATCGGGTTGCATATCCCATTCATCAATCAGTTTCACAACCGCCTTCTGAAAAAAGAGAAAGCGCTCAAAGTTATCCGCATAACCGTGCCCCTCAAGCCCATAGATTCCATGCCGACTAAAAAACTCTTCGCTATGAATAAAGTAGGTCGTGACCCCCGCGAGTTCATTCTTCCAAACGGTTCCAAAATACCACACGTGCCCGAGCGGAATATGAAGCTCTACTTCACACTTTTGAAGGCCAAATTTTTCGCGATCAATATCGGCATAAAGCGGCATCATGCGAATGATGTCCACATCCTGACGAGCCAGCTCTTCCGGCAAAGCAGCCGAAACATCTCCTAGACCACCCACCGAAGCGAATGGTACGATCTCACTACTCGCAAAAATAATTTTCATGTTTGCACATTAAAGGAACCCTCTATGCGCTTCGAGAAACAACTCCTCCAATTTATGGCAACGGCCAACTACCGCCCAATGAAACAACACGAGCTTGCTTTGGCTCTACATATTGACTCCAAAAGCCCGCGTTCTGAATTCCGACAAGAGCTCTATACCTTGGAGGAATCAGGGGAAATCATTCGTCTACGAAAAAACCGATGGGCGCTACCTGACACTAAAAACCAAGCTATCGGAACCCTATCGTTCATGGCGGCAGGAAGTGCCTTTTTTATTCCCGAACAGGCCGATGAACCCGATATCTATATTGCTGAAAAAAATACGGGAACCGCCTTCCCGGGCGACAAAGTTTCCATCGAAATGTTTCATTCAGAATATGCGGCTCGTCGGCGGGGACAACATAACCAAAATAATTTATGCTCTGAAGGCCGCGTGATGAAGGTGATTGAACGGGCCAGCAACCAAACCGTTGGTCTTCTAAAACACACGCCCTACTATTCTTACGTTATCCCCGACGCCCCGGGCTTTAAGCACGACGTTCGCATCGATGACACCCAAAATATTCCAAAAGATCACAAAGTACTCGTCAAACTCAACGACTGGATTGATCCATACAAACCCCTTACCGGATCGATCCTTGAAGATCTTGGTTCAATCAATACTCCAGGCGTCGATGTAGATAGCCTCCTGCGCGATGCCGGAATCGTGGAAGAATTCCCCGCCGACGTCATTAAAGAGGCCCAACATCTCTCTAATGGAATCACGCCAGAGCAACTCAAAGATCGGCGCGACCTTCGCGAGGCCGTCATTTTCACCATCGATCCCGAAACGGCGAAGGATTATGACGACGCCATATCGATTGAACCTCATCCCGACGGGGGCTGGCTTCTCGGAGTGCACATCGCCGACGTATCCACTTTCGTGCAACCCGGAACCTTGATCGACAAAGAGGCATACCACCGAGGAAACAGCATCTATCTGGTTGATCGTGCCATCATGATGCTACCCCGCGAACTAACCACCAAGGTTTGTAGCCTCAATCCGCAGAACGACCATCTTGTTCACTCCGTCGAACTACATCTCGACTCGGAAGGAAAACTCCTTGGCTATGAATCCTTTCCAGCCGTGATCCATTCCAAAGCAAGATTGACCTATAACCAAGCACAACGGTTTATCGACCAATCGCCCGATCATGGTATTCCAGAAATTATAACCCAACGCCTAAAAAATCTCTGCCCGCTCGTACGAAAAATCCGGGCATTGCGCGTCGCAAATGGCTCCGTGGAAATCAATACACCCGAAATTGAAATCAAACTCAATAAACGGGGATTAGTGGAGAAAATGGTCCCCAAGTCGGAGTCGAAAGAAGCCTATCAATTGATCGAAGAATGTATGTTGCTAGCCAACCGTGCTGTGGCAGAAATTTTGATGGGCTCCGAACATCCATCCCTCTACCGCGTTCACGATGAACCCGATGACGAGCAGTGGGCTTCTATGGGGATGGAATTACAAGCCCTTGGCATACCCAAACTTCCGCAAACCCGACAAGAGATCAATGAAGCCATTCAATTAGCCGCAGGAACCCCCGTGGAATACACGGCCAACTTGGCCATCCTTCGTTGCTTTAAACGAGCTGAATATTCCTCCACGCAGATCGGCCATTTTGGATTAGCTTTTGATGACTACACCCACTTCACTTCACCCATCCGGCGCTACCCCGACCTCCTCGTCCATCGCATGCTCAAGGCCATAGAAAAAGGTCAACAATTCCCGATCTCCGGCGATCAAATCGAAGCGATTGCAAAACATTGCAACGAAACCGAGCAGAAGGCCGATATGCTGGGACGAAAGAGCATTGAAAAGAAGCGAATGGATTATTATGACAAAATCATAAACGCCTCTAAAACAACCACATTCAAAGGCTTTATTGTTTCCATTAAAGGGAAAGGAATGATCGTCGAGCTTCCCGACTCCCTTCAACGAGGAATGGTCACCTTCGCCTCCATCACATCCGACTGGCTGGAGGCCAATGCGGAAATGACACAAGCAAAAACGCGCGGAGGTAAAGTGCGCTATACGATTGGAGAAGAAGTGAAAGTAGCCCTTGCCAAAGTGGATACCGCCCGCGGCTTTATCGATTTTATTTTAGCAGATCAAGTTTCCGCCCCGCCCCGCCGATCTAAAAAATCCCGCGTTCAGCCCGACTTTAAAACAGGAAAGCCACGGAACCACGGGAAATACCAGCGACGAAGACGTTAATAGCCCTAAAATGGTTATAAAGTTTCGCATAGGCATATACAGCCTCCTGAGAGTAAAACCGCGTCTCTGGATCATAATATCCAGTCATGGTTATCATGTTATTCATATATCTTCTCTTAGGCAACACTTTGAGATTGCCATACATGCATCATTTAAGTATGTATGGCGACCTTATGAACGCGGTGAAAGGAACAATATTTGCGATAAAGCGCTATGCAATCCACGACGGCCCCAACATCCGTACTACGGTATTTTTAAAGGGTTGCCCGCTCTCATGTATTTGGTGCCACAATCCGGAAGGACTGAAACCATCGATCAAGGTGGTTACCAATAACGACCGATGCATTAAATGCGGCGCCTGCGTCGAAGCCTGTTCAGCGCAGGCGTTATCGCTTTCCTCAGACGGTATTGTCCGCGACCAAACCCGTTGCACCCTGAGCATGGAGTGCGTTCGCGTTTGCCCAGCACTAGCGCACGAGGCCACAGGATGGGAGACCGACGTCCCCGCACTGATGGCCGAACTAATAAAAGACCAACCCTTCTATAAACAGTCAGGAGGCGGAGTAACCTTTTCCGGTGGCGAGCCCCTCCAGCAGCCCGCTTTCCTGTTGGAACTACTTAAGGCCTGCGGAAAGGAAAATATCCACCGAGTGGTGGACACCTGCGGCCATACTTCAACCGACACCCTGCTAGAGATTGCGGAGCATACCGACCTCTTTCTGTTCGACCTCAAACAGATGGATAGCGATGCCCACCAGCGCTTTACCGGCGTGCCAAATGAGCAAATTCTAAAAAATATCACCGTCTTAGCGAAGACGGGAACGCCGCTACGCATCCGCTTCCCCCTGATCCCCGGCGTTAACACCGACGAAGCCAACATTCACGCAACCGGTGCCTTTATTTCCACTTTGCCCGGGGTTGACGAAATCGATCTGCTTGCCTATCAAGGAGCCGCAAAAAGTAAGTATACCCGACTCGGTATGGAAAATCCCGGAGCAAAACTTACCCCCCCTAGTGCGGAGGAAAAAAACCGCACCCTAGAAATTTTAAAAGAATACGGACTTCACGTCCATTTTGGAGGATAGCATGAACCAGAGAATACAACGGCTTCGCAAAGAAAGCTTTGATGCCAAACCATCCCTATCAATCGAACGCGCCCTGATTGAAACCGAATTCTATCAGGAAAACCTCGGCAAGCATTCCTTGCCCGTTCTTCGCGCATTGACCTTCAAGGAAATCTGCAAAAAGAAAACCCTTTATATCGGTGATGGCGAATTGATCATCGGCGAACGTGGCCCCTCCCCCAAATGCGTACCGACCTTCCCCGAACTAACCTGTCACTCGGTGGAAGATCTGCATACCCTCAAAAACCGCCCCATGACCAACTACGATATTACCGAGGAGGACATCCTCACCTACGAGGAAAAAGTGATTCCTTATTGGCAAGGCCGCTCCATGCGCGAACGGATTTTCAGCCATACCCCTCCGGAGTGGAAAGCCGCCTACGAAGCAGCCCTCTTCACCGAGTTCATGGAGCAACGCGCTCCGGGCCACACCGTCCTAGATGGAACCATCTATACCACCGGCATGCTCGACCTAAAAAACAAGATCGCCAATCGCATCGAACGCCTCGACTACCTCAATGACCCCGAAGCCGCCGACCGAGCCGAGCAGCTCAAGGCCATGGATATCGCCTGTGACGCCGCCATAATCTTTGCCCAACGCCACGCCGAACTGGCGGAAAAAATGGCCGAATCAGAAAGCAATCCCGAACGGAAGGCGGAGCTAGAGCATATGGCCTCCGTCTGCCGCCATGTCCCCGCCAATCCGCCGCGCACCTTCCACGAAGCATTACAAATGTACTGGTTTGTCCACCTCGGCACCGTCACCGAACTCAACGGATGGGACTCCATGTCACCAGGACATCTTGATCAACACCTGCACCCCTTCTATAACGCCGGGCTCGCAGATGGTTCGCTGGATCGAGACCAAGCCAAAGAGCTCATCAGCTGCCTTTGGATCAAAGCCAATAACCAGACTGCACCACCAAAGGTCGGCGTAACCGCCCGCGAAAGCGGCACCTACAACGACTTTAGCCAGATCAACCTCGGCGGCGTGGATGTGGACGGCAACGATGCCTCCAACGAAATCTCCTACATCATCCTCGAAGTGGTGGATGAACTGCGCCTGCTCCAGCCCCAGCCCAGCGTACATATCGGCAAAAATAGCCCCGAACGCCTCCTCAAGGCCACCGCCCGCGTCATCCGCAGTGGACTCGGCTACCCCGCCGTATTCAACACCGATATCGTCATCGAAGAGATGCTTCGCGCCGGAAAAACCCTTACCGATGCCCGCGAAGGCGGCACCAGTGGCTGTATTGAAACCGGTGCATTCGGCAAGGAAGCCTATATTCTCACCGGCTACCTCAACGTCCCCAAGGTTCTAGAGGTCACGCTCAATAACGGAACCGACCCACTCACCGGTAAGAAAGTCGGCATCGAAACCGGCGACCCGCTCGACTTCCAATCGTTCGACGATCTCTACCAAGCCTTCACAAAACAGCTCGAATATGTCGTAGAGCTTAAGATCAAGATCAATAACTATATCGAGCGCATGTACGCCAAACACTCCCCTGCTCCATTCCTCTCAGCCGTCATCCACGACTGCATTGAAAAAGGAAAGGACTACTACGACGGTGGCCCGCGCTACAACACCACCTACATCCAGTGTTGCGGACTCGGCACCGCCACCG
>JAOZSZ010000233.1 GCA_029939385.1 Pontiella sp.
GGCATGGCATCGCGGGCATTCACCGCCAAATTCATAAGCACTTGACCGAGCTCAACAGGGTCCACCTTCACAAAGAGGGGTTCGGCGGAAGGGTGAGTGATAAGCTCAACCTTTTCCCCGATAAGACGGGATAGCATCTTGTCGGTATCGGTGAGCGTCGTATTCAGATCAAGAATAACAGGTTCCGTTTTTTCTTTATGACTAAAACTCAGTAGCTTTCGGGTGATGAATGATGCCTTCCGAGCGGCCTCAACAATTTCCTTAGCACTTTGCTCGGTTTCATTCGCGGTGGGATTAGAAATAATAAGGCTGGCATACCCATCAACAATGGTGAGCAGATTATTAAAATCATGCGCAATACTTCCGGCGAGCCGCCCAACGGCTTCCATTTTCTGGGAATGATGCAACTGATCCGAAAGCATGGTATGTTCGTTTTCGAGCCGTTCCCTTTCCATCGCGGGAATAATTGCGACTTTGTTTAATAAAAGATTGAGCAATCCGATGATGAGCAGGCCTCCGATAAGCGACACTGCGATGGCCAAAACCATGATGATGGATCCACTATTATCCTTAAATGTGATTTGGCCATATAACTGAACCAAAAAGATAAGAACAACGCCCGTCACGCCGGCCGAAGCAATTGACGCAATAGAAAGGATGAATAGAATTCTCGTCTTTAAGCTCATTCTCTACCTTCAGGTTGCATGCTTAGCGAAACATAAATATTCCGCATAGATGGTTCATTCATAAAACAGATTCAGTTCGCCAAAAACTAGCCCTCTTTCTGGCTATTCAGACTCCGCCCAATTCCAAAAGTTTTTCAACATCCGCAGCCCCACGGCCTGCGATTTTTCAGGATGAAATTGAGTCGCAAATACGTTGTCTTTCCAAATACAAGAACAGTAATCAATTCCATATTCTGTGGAGCCCGCAATAAGCGACTCATCGACCGGACAAACATAATAAGAGTGTACAAGATAAAAGAAAGATCCCTTTTCAATGCCCTTAAACATGGGACAATCAGGCTGCACTTCGTTGATGCGATTCCAGCCAATTTGCGGCACCTTTAAGTCCTTCGGCAAATCAAAATGCTTCACCTTTCCCGGAAAGATTCCAAGACCGGGAACCCCCGGCGACTCTTCGCTGGAATCGAACAAAGCTTGAAGCCCAAGGCAGATCCCCATGAATGGCTTTCCCGCGGTTACCCAATCTTGGATTGAGCTAACAAAATCATGCTCAACCAAATGCCCCATGCAATCGCCAAAAGCACCTACGCCGGGAAGCACTACGGCGCGACAGGAATCCAACTCTTCCTTTCGCGTAATAATTTTTGCATCGAGTTCCAGAAATCGGCAGGCATTCGATACGCTCCCTAGATTTCCCATTCCATAATCTATAATGCCAATCATTTTCCAAAATCCTGTAAATTAAAAAATGCAGTTTAGACAGGCCACGGCGGAAAGAACACCAAAAACATAGGTTCGCCCCTCCCTTTAAAACCCCCACGAATGAAGCTCATTCATGATTAAGCGCCGATCTGCCCCTTGCTCGATGGGATGAGATCGAGGGCGCGGGGATCGGAGTCGCTCGCCATACGTAGAGCGCGGGCGGTGGCCTTAAAGATGGCTTCAATACAATGGTGCAAATCTTCACCAAATTTAAGTTCAATATGTAAATTCATCTTGGCGGAATCGCAGAATGAACGCCAAAAATGCTTGATGATGGTCACGTCAAAATCACGGATATATTTTTGATCGTGCTCCATGGTATAGACAAAGGAAGGGCGGCCGCCGAGATCCAGACAAACATTAGCCTGAGCTTGAGCCTCATCCATGGGTAACACCCAAAACCCGTAGCGATTAATTCCTTTTCGATCACCTAACGCCTCGTTAAACGCCTCGCCCAACACAATCCCCACATCTTCGACCAAGTGATGATAGTCGACGTCAATATCACCCGTTGCTTTAATGTTAAGGTCAAACAGCGCGTGTTTGGCAAGCAGGTCGAGCATATGATCAAAAAAGGGAACCCCGGTAGAAATATCGTACTTCGCCTTTCCGTCAATATTTAAGGTTAGGTCAATCTGCGTCTCTTGGGTATTACGCTCTATGTGAGCGATGCGCTGCTTATCCATAATGATTCCTTCGGTTTGAGATAACTTAGTTTTGCCCAGAGATCCCATCAAGCCTGAAAGCGTATGGAATTTAGTACGTCCAAGGGAAGGAAGTCCTCCATCACGGGATCGGAGTTTTTTCTAGAATGGCTTTTACCGTACGCCCAATCTCTGCGGGAGATTCAACAACGATAATACCACACTCGGCCATGAGCTTTTTCTTTGCCGCCGCCGACTCATCGGCTCCAGAAACAATGGCTCCTGCGTGCCCCATCCGCCGCCCCGGCGGAGCGGTCTGCCCCGCAATAAATCCAATCACCGGCTTCTTCATATTTTCCTTAGCATACTGAGCCGCTTCAATCTCCATCGACCCGCCAATTTCACCAATCATAACGATGGCTTCGGTCTCGGGATCGGCCTCGAATAGTTGAAGCAGGTCGAGCATCGTGGTTCCAATAATAGGATCCCCGCCGATGCCGATGCAGGTGGACTGCCCCAACCCCTCGGCGCAAAGTTGATGCACGGCTTCGTAGGTCAGTGTTCCGGATTTTGAGATCACGCCCACCGATCCCTTCTGCGCGATAAAAC
>JAOZSZ010000234.1 GCA_029939385.1 Pontiella sp.
GCGCTGTCCAGGAAAGTAGGTTTGTTTCATAGCGGCGCAGACTACGGCATTCCCGTAATCGTGGAAATGATAGAACGCTGTGAATGCGGCATTCATTAAACCGGTGTTTAGTATTAATTAAATCGAGCCCTGAAAGGGATCATGTTAAATATGCGGCATGAAACTTCAACAGAATCAGCTTTATAAGCAGGGCGAGGAATATATTCGCATCGTAGAACTCGAACGAAAGACCGTGAGTTATAAACTTATGCAAGATCCGATAAGCGGTGAAGGATTAACCCATCTCGTGACCAAGAAGGAGTTTTGCCGCTTTATTAAAGAGGCCGAACTCCTGGCGTATGAACCTTAATGGTTCTGCCTTTATCCGCCGGATATATCGTTGCGAAGAGCTTGGCGGGAGGCTCGATCAACCAATGTGAAGAGTCGGTCGGTGGGGCTCTTTTGAGAGGATACGCGATGTCCTTTCACTTGGATAAAGGTGCAGTCGAGTGGATCGGTCAGGCGGTAGAAGGTTTGATAAAGCTCTGCGTGCTGGTGCCTCACCTTTTTTTTGGAGAGATAATTCTGCCGTTCAAGTCGTTCCCTGCGAGCGGGAAGTCCGATGATGTTTTGTGAATCGGTGTAGACGATCAGTGAATGGGGTTGGGGTTGAATGTCGCGAAGGGCCCAGATGAGGGTTTGCAACTCAAGTTGAGTGGAAGAGGTTTGCTCAAACCGCCTAAGCCGCACCTCGCTTTTTAATGTTTCGGGATCGACCGTTGGATGGGTCGCTAGCAGGTAAGCCCCGAAGCCGATTCGGGAGGCGGGATGTACGCTTCCATCTGTAAATAATAGAAGGGGGTTCATGCGGTTTAGCCCGTTGGGTATTGCCGGCAATATTCATACATCGCTATCGAGGTGGCCGTGGCGACATTGTAGGAATAGGGCATGCCCCAGACGGGGATTTCAACTACGGCATCGAGCAGATCGAGACATTTCTGAGAGAGCCCTTCGCGCTCGGAGCCCACGACGAGTGCCGTCTTTCTCGGAAAGAGATAGTTGGAAAGCTGGGTAGAGTTTGTCGTCTGTTCCAGCCCCACTAGCGTGTAGCCCTTTTCTTTGAGCTTTTTGAGCGCGGGCTCCAGACTGTTTCGCGTGGTTAAGGTTACTTGCTCGGCGCCATCGCGGGCGATTTTTTTAATGAGCTTTGAGTTTCCCGTTGCGATGATCTCGCGGATTCCGCAGCACCCGGCGGTTCGGAATATGGTGGAAAGGTTCACGTTACTACGCAGGGGGCTGCAAGCAATGATGAGGAGCCGTTCTTCCTTAAGCGGTGTGAGCGGCTTGTGCCGCAGGTGTTCAAATGGATGAATGATGTGTTTTCCTCGTTATGGGTACGTTAATATCGAGTCGTTTTTGGAGCCTAATACTTTATTGATTTAAACGCTTATCGTATAGAAGCAAGTCATATCACTTTATCCGCATCCTGTAAGCGAATTAAGGGTCGGCATTTTGAAAGGTTCGCTTTGGGCTTTTGCTTGGAGGATCTGTGCTTTAAAAATGGGCGTATTAAATTTTGAGGGGAGAGCCTTATGGGAAAAGCAATTGCAATTGATGGGCCGTCGGCTTCGGGGAAGTCGTCGGTGTCGAAGGGCGTCGCGGCGGAACTTGGATTTATCTATGTGGACTCGGGGGCGCTCTATCGGGGCGTGACGTGGCAGGCGATTCGTAAGGGAATTGATACGAAGGATGCGGCGGCAGTGCTGGAGTCGATGCATAATGCAACGTGGGACTTTTTTGTGAAAGACGGTGCCGCCATTTTTTCAATGGATGGCGATGTTCCGGTTCAGGAGTTGCGCGAGAAGGATGTACGCGAGGCGGTGGCAGATGTTGCCGCACTTCCCGAGGTTCGAAAATTTGTGGTGGAAAGTCTGCGGGCGTTGGAAAATTTTGGATCGGTGGTGATGGAGGGGCGCGATATTGGAACCGTTGTTTTTCCGGATTCACCGTATAAATTTTATCTGGATGCCGACCCAAAGGAGCGGGCACTGCGTCGCTATCGCGAGTTGGTTGCGGCGGGAGAAGATGAAAAGGCGGAAGAGGTGATGGAGAGCTTGAAGAAGCGCGATCAGCTTGATGCCACCCGCACGGTTGATCCTTTGGTTGTAGCGCCTGGTGCGCGGGTGATTGATA
Organism: Pontiella sp.; assembly: GCA_029939385.1. Taxonomy (GTDB): domain Bacteria; phylum Verrucomicrobiota; class Kiritimatiellia; order Kiritimatiellales; family Pontiellaceae; genus Pontiella. Next base: position 2,173 of record JAOZSZ010000234.1, read on the forward strand.
GTACATTAATGAATCTTGAAGAAGTTATTGCGGCGGTTATTAAAGCCGTGAAGGAGGCATCGTGAATGATTTAGTAAAACATGAAAGAATGAAGGATCTGAAAATCTATCAGGTATCGACGCGGCTTTTTAAATTATTTTTATTGCTCTGGAATCGGTTTCGCGTTTTTGGCGTAGAGCATATTCCGGATCAAGGCGGCGTCTTGCTGGCCTCCAATCATGCAAGCTTTCTTGATCCGCCTGCCGTCGGGGCGGGATATCGCGGACGTCCGATCCATTTCATGGCGCGTGATACCCTTTGGAATTCCACGTTTGGTACGTGGTGGATGAGTCGAGTGGGTTGCATTCCTGTTTCGCGGGGTACGGGGGATATGCGGGCGCTGAAGACCACCATTAGACTGTTGAAGGAAGGCAAGGTGGTTTCCATGTTCCCAGAAGGAACGCGCACGGAGGATGGCGAGTTGCAGGAGGCCAAAGGGGGGATTGGATTTATTATTGA
>JAOZSZ010000235.1 GCA_029939385.1 Pontiella sp.
AGTGCTGCCTGATGGTTTTGGTCGATACATCTGTTTGGATCGACCACCTGCGTTCGGGTAACGCAAAGCTCACCGCCTTGCTGAACGATGGCGAGGTGGCGATTCATCCTTTCGTTATCGGGGAGCTGGCCTGCGGAAACCTAAAAAACCGCAAGGAGATTATTTCGCTTCTACACGCACTACCCCATATCACAAAGGCCGATGACGACGAGGTGCAGTTCTTCATCGAGAAGCATAAACTGATGGGACTAGGGATTGGCCTGATCGACGGTCACCTACTCGCCTCCTGCAAGCTCGGCAATGCCAAGCTACTCACCAAAGACAAACGCCTGCGCGATGCCGCCAAACGCCTTGGGGTTTGAATACAGACGCGTGCACAATCCAGTGCTGATGCCGCATCTTGTCTACGACGAGGGAACGCTCTCCACGCGCTGGACGGAATCGGACTTGCTGAGAGTAAGCCGTACGATGCAGTCGGACTTGGCGAGCAGGTCGTGCGGCACGCTACCGTCGAGGTTGAGCAGGTCGCCTTTTACCAAATTTAGGATTTTTCCATCCACCCCGAAATCCAGCTCACCTTCCACCATAGCCACGGTGATGGGGTATGGCGTTTGGTGTTCTTCCATGCACTGCCCCTGCTTAAAAACAATGCGAACCTCTTTGGTTGCATCGGTTTGAAACAAAACAGAGATGGCGGGGCCGGACTCTTTGTAGATGATGTCGTTCAGAATATTTGCGGATTCCATATGATGCTCCTTTTGCTACCACGGTTGATGAGTGGTTATGCGCTACTTCTCGTTCCCATGAAAGAAAAAAGAAAAGGCACGGTTTAGGTGCGAGAAATAGCACTCGTATACGCTATACAACCTCATTAATTAAATCAGGAGCCCCCATGGCAAAACCAAATTATTCGTATGAAAAGCGACAAAAAGAACTCGCAAAGAAAAAAAAGCAGGAAGAAAAACGGAAACGGAAACAGGGAAAGCAGGCAGAAGCCCCTACCGAAAATCAGCCGCCTTCTGAATAATCTATAGAAAAGGTCGCTTTGGATCGCCCCATAAACCTTTTTCTTCAATCCTCCTTCGACTCCCTCTTTGCCCAATGGGGCGAACAGCACTGGTGGCCGGGAGAGACTCGACTGGAAATCATGCTGGGCGCTATCTTAACGCAAAACACAGCTTGGAAAAATGTGGAGAGGGCGATTTTTACTCTTCGAAAAAACAAGGCATTAAATCTCCAAACCTTAGAAAAGACCTCCGTTGAACAACTCGCGGAATGGATTCGTCCGGCAGGTTATTTTAACCAGAAGGCAATCTATATTAAGGGAATGGTGAAAGTCATTTGCGAACAATTTGACGGATTATTAGATCATCTATTCACGCTCGACACCCCCGCCTTACGAAAGGAGCTACTTTCCTGGAAAGGGGTTGGTCCAGAAACAGCTGATAGCATTTTACTCTATGCAGGAAAAAGGCCGGCCTTCGTGATTGATACCTATACCCGCCGGTTTTTATCGAGGCATGGAGGGTGTAGCGAAAAGGCATCGTATGATTCGCTTGCGAAACTCTTTACCGACTCATTGCCGGAAAATGTAACGCTCTTTAATGAATATCATGCCCTGATCGTTCGGCTGGGAAAGGAACATTGCCATACCCACCCCCAGTGCAAAGGGTGTCCGCTCGAAGCGTTTTTATAGGGCTAGATCTGAAGGCGGAAGCGCCCCCTATATTGAAATCAGTTCTCCGATCGTTATTCCATCCCATCCCGGCTGTTCGAGAAGGTGTTCAAGCAACATGGCAGAGGCCACGGCATCATAGAGCGCATCGTGAGCTTTTTTTCCAAGACAAAGTTCATCCACCCGTTGTTTAAGGCCGAGCGTCACGATCAGATCGCCCAGTGCGTATGATGTTCTTCCCGGCCACACCTTACGGGCAATTCGTAAGGTATCGATCCACGGGCCAAACGAGTGCATGGGGGCCATGGCGCGAATAAACTTTTTTTCAGTCGCCACGTTGTGTGCGCAAAGCGGACGTTCAACGAGCCGTTGTTGAATCTGCGGCCACAACTTCTGTGGAGTCGGGGCCTCCGCAATTTCCCTCCGAAGCACAGCATGTCGCCCCGGCACATGGGAATTAAAGGGGCGATTGACATCCACCCGTAATAGACTTTCGAACATGGAAGCCACGTCAACTTTTCCCGCTTTCAGCGATACCATTCCAATTTGCCACGGCTCGGTGGCATAGCCCGAAAGCGTTCCCGTACTTTCATAGTCCAGCACAGTAATCTCGACATCAAAAATAGCTCTAGTTGAATCCATGACCTTCATTATTCAGAATCTTTAGATCATTGTAAAAACAATCCTGTTCTGGGACTGAAACCTTTCACGCCAGCATCATTACTGTTTCCTCTCTTACAAAAACCGCCGCGCAAAAAAAATGAGCCTCTGTTCCCTCCCAATCTTTCTTTTTTATCATCGCAGGATGTGCTTTATAAGGAGACCTATTTTTAAAACTGGAAAATTTATGAAACGAATCGGAGCACATGTAAGCACAGCAGGTGGCGTGGAAAACGCCCCGTTAAATGCGGCAAAAATTGGAGCGAACGCCTTTGCGTTGTTCACCAAAAATCAACGACAGTGGACGGCCAAACCACTGACTACAGAAAA
>JAOZSZ010000236.1 GCA_029939385.1 Pontiella sp.
GACGCAAGGGTGGGGGCTTTGCGTCCAAAGAAGTTGAGATAGATCCCTTCTGGGGGCTTAATTTTTTGATCAATTTGAAAGCCTGCATATTCCCCCTTTTTTATCACCTTAAGAATTCGCATAAGGGCGTTCTTTTTGTGGAATACTTCTACACCGAAACGTTCGCGTAAGGGACGGACAATTTTTTCCTCTAGTAGGGGATTGGATGTTTTCCTTGAAATAATATGCAATGGTTTTTCTAAACGTAACGCGGCATATTGCGGTAATAATTCCCAGTTTCCGATGTGGGCGCTGAAAATGAGTAGCCCCTTTTCTCCTGCTAGTTTTTTTGCGGCTTCAAAATTCTCCCAACCCTCTACTTCGATGGAATCGAGCAACTCTTGATTTGAAATGCGATCCGTCATCATGAGGATATTAAAGGCCATCGAATCGGCGAAGTTACGATAGCTTTGCTTGGCCATTTTCTTTCGTTCTCCTTCGCTTTTTTTGGGGAAGACAATCTCCAGATTACGTAAGGTTAATTTTCTTCGACTCCCGAGTAGATGGTAGGTAAGCATGACGAGATTTCGAAGGAGGGCATAAACCATCGGTTCGGGAAGTTTGCGGCAAAGTCCCAAAAGGGCGCGGGTGATGGCATATTCAATTTTATGGCGTAGTTTCATAAGATTTTTAGGGGATTAAATAATGAAGAGATTAAAGCGGGATTTTCGAAAGACTGCAACTCGATTGCCTCTTAACTTGAGCTGTGGAGGGTTCAACAGTACATTGTACCTTTCTCAGGGAGATTGATTTTGGGCAAATTGAATAAATATTTAATTAAAGACTATCTAACGATTTTTGCTATCGCAATGCTGTTGATCACTTTTGCCTTTACCATTGGAGGTATCTATAAAGCCATCGATATCATGGCGCGTGGAATTTCTATTGGCATTGTTGGTCGCTTTTTTCTCTACAATATTCCCTATTCGCTTGCGTACTCAATTCCTATTAGTGCGCTTTTCTCAACCCTGCTTATTTTCGGAAGGCTTTCATCGGATAGTGAAATCAGTGCCATGAAAAGTAGTGGGTTGAGCATGTGGCAAATCTCCTCACCCATTATATTGATCTCTATCGTATTGGTAGGGCTCTGTCTTTATAACAATTGTATCGTTTATCCATCGACCACCTATGCGAATCGTAAGCTCATTAAGGGAATGGGGGTGGAAGATCCCATTAAGCTTCTTGAGGAAGGTCGTTTTATTCGAGAATTTCCGGGGTACATGATTTATATCGGGAAAAAGAATAAAAATCGGGTTCGTGATTTGATTGTGTATGAGATTGACCGAGATACGAATGAGGTGACGGGGAGCATTCGTGCAGAGAGTGGTATTATGACGGTTGATAAAGAAGCGGCCGAATTAAAGATCGATTTATTTGATGTGCGGATTGAGATCCCGGATCCAAATGCTTTGAATGATTCTAGCAAAACGCGTTATGTGAATGCTCGGAATTATCCCATTCGGCTAAATTTTAATGAGTTGCTCGGGAATAAAAATATTTCAAAGAAACGAAAAAATATGACGATATTCGAACTGGCTCATCAAATTCGAAATATGGATATAGAAAATATTCAACTGAGTGAACAGGATCGTCGTATTGAGCTCTCTCGATACTTAGTGGAGGCCAATCAACGGATCGCCTTGGCGCTCTCTCCTTTTATGTTTGCTTTAATCGCTATTCCTTTGGGGATTAAGTCGCACCGAAAGGAATCCTCCATTGGAATGGTGATGAGTTTGGGGGTCATGTTTTTGTACTATATCTTCATGATCCTTTCCGACACCTTCGATAAAAGCCCGCATCTCTATCCCTGGCTTATTCCATGGATACCCATTGTTTTGGGTCAGATCGGCGGCTTTCTTCTTTTGCGTCGAGCAAACTAGTTTCCCTTCTGCAAGGCTTGCCTGCGCAGAAGGGGTTGGGTATGTTCCTCTCCGCTGTGCTAGATGGGCGTTTAGCGGTCGCCTGTGGCCTGCAATCCGCTATAGCAGGATTGAATTCCCCTACGAGGTAGGAAGGCAGCAATAAGCTTGGGTGGAACGTGTTGAAGCAATGACTTTCGGATGACGAATGCGGGCGAATCCCGTCAGGGTCGGAAGGCAGCAGCGGTAAACTTTGTTTTTCGGGTGTCTGGAAGATCCAGGTGGAGCGGGAAACCATGGTTTGTAGTTTGGCTAAATACCGGATAGGGGTGCACAGCACCTTTTTGAAAAAGGGAATTTAAAAAACGATATGGCATACGAAGTATTAGCACGAAAATGGAGACCACAGCAGTTTGCTGATGTGGTGGGTCAAGAGCACGTCACTAAGACGCTAACGAATGCAATCGAAAGTGGCCGTGTGGCTCATGCTTATATTTTTATTGGTTCACGAGGAATCGGTAAAACTACATCGGCTCGTATCTTGGCGAAGGCACTTAATTGTGAAAAAGGGCCAACTCCATATCCCTGCGATGAATGTAATTCCTGTAAGGAAGTCATGGCCGGTAACAGCCTCGACGTGATCGAGATTGATGGAGCGTCTAACAACGGTGTTGATCAAGTGCGCGACTTGCGTGATAACGCCCGCTACACTCCCGCTCGTGGCCCGTACAAGATTTACATTATTGATGAAGTACATATGCTC
>JAOZSZ010000237.1 GCA_029939385.1 Pontiella sp.
TCGGGAATATTCGAAAGGGAAACTCCAACCTCTGGATCATCGAGGCCGATGAATCAGACCAATCGTTCCTTAACTTTCATCCTACTTATTCGATTATTACCAATATTTCAAAAGACCACTACGAACTTGATGAACTGCATACCATGTTCAACCAATTCACACGTCAGACCTCCGGCACCACGGTTTATGGCGAATCGTTAGAGGTTAAAACCATAGAACTCGATGTTCCAATGCTTGGAAAACACAATTTAGAGAATGCGCAATGTGCCGTAGCACTGTGTGATGCTCTTGGCATGAATATGGAACGGGTCCGCGATGCGATTGCTCAGTTTAAAGGAATTGAACGCCGTCTTGAAATCTCTGGCACAATCGGTGGAATCACGGTTATTGACGACTATGCTCATAATCCCGTGAAAATTTCAGCGGCACTATCCGCGGTCTCTGAAATCACAACGTGTACTCATGCCTATTGGCGACCCCATGGCTTCACTCCGCTCTTTCAATGCCATGAGGATTTAGTTCGCGTATTTAAACAAAACCAGCCCGAATCACTTTTTATTCTACCCGTCTATTATGCGGGCGGTACCGTGGATCGGAAACTGACTTCAGTGGCGTTTGTTGCTCAGCTCAATTCGGCTGGAGTTCCGGCAATGCTTGTGCAAGATTACGCCACGTTGAAACATAAATTGGAACAGTGCGCCAAATCGGGCGATGCAATTCTTGGAATGGGTGCGCGTGATCCAGAATTGCCTCTGTTCTCTAAAAAACTGATTGCTGAATGGAAAATAGATTAAATATTGTAAGTCCACAAAACCCGCGCGTGAAAGCTGCCGTAAAACTGCGTAAAAGCAAAAATCGGCAGCAGGCTGGACAAACCTTAGTAGAAGGCTTCCGCGAAATTTTGCGCGCAACGGAAAGTAACTGGAAGTTTAATGAGTTATATTTTTGCCCCGAACTCTATCTCGACACCGATGCTTCTAAATTAGTTTCAACCATCCACGAAAGCGGAATTCCGGTTTTTCAGTGTTCAGAGCCCGTTTTTCGTAAAATGTCTTACCGCGACACTCCCGATGGCCTGATGGCGCTTTCGCCTCTCGTTGGGGAAAAACTTGCAGAACTGAAGCTTCCCCCGAACCCACTGGTGCTTATTGCTGAGGATTTGGAAAAACCAGGCAATCTGGGCACGCTTCTTCGAACGGCCGATGCCACGGGCGTGGATGCGGTTATCGTCTGTGGCCATAAAACAGATATTAATAATCCTAATGTGATCCGAGCGAGCATCGGAACTCTCTTTTTTATACCTGTGGTCGAAGCCACCACCGAAGAAACCCTTCAATGGTTAGAAAAGCATAAAATACAATCTTTGGCCGCGGTTCCAAATGCATCCAATAAATATACTGAAATTGATATGTGCAGAGGAACTGCTATCATTGTCGGATCGGAAGATAAAGGATTGGCGTTCAAGTGGATAAATCAGGCAACCCATCAAGTTGGGATTCCTATGTTAGGAAAAAACGATTCCCTTAATGTCTCCACCGCCGCGGCCATATTGCTCTATGAAGCGATACGCCAGCGACACAAAGGCTTATAAAAGCCTCTTTTTAAAATAAATATTTTTAATATTATTCAACGCATCTTCTAACCGCCTGTCACAACTACTATTACTAAAGAATTATTTTAGTGAGACTGCAAGAAAAGTGTGTATTTAATTTATGATTTTTATACTAAAGATAAGATATAAAAATCTTATAAATGAAGGGAGGTAAAAAATGGCAACTAATCCAGCAGGAAAAGGAACCAAAACAATTGGCATTAACATGAAAATGGAAATGGCCACAGATCTGGAGAGACGCGCATCCTCAATGCAACTCTCAACAGGTGCATACTGCAAAATCATCCTAGGCGAATGGCTTAAGTCAGGAAAAAAACTACAGTTAAAAGAATCCTGACACCTCGTTTCATTAGGATACTCATCGAACCGGCTTCTATTTTATATAGGAAGTCGGTTTTTATTTTTTCGGTATCCCTAATTTGTAATGATCCCGCTATGAAAACATTTAAAAGCTTTGCCATTATTGGGACCGGTGCAGTGGGAGGCTATTACGGAGGATTGCTGCAACGAGCGGGCTTCGATGTACATTTCCTCTTGCACAACGACTTTGAATACGTTCAAGAAAACGGCCTTGTTATCGACTCACCAAATGGAAACTTTTATCTTCCAAAAGTCCACGCCTATGCCGACTCAAAAGATATGCCACGGTGCGATGTAATTATTATTTCACTTAAAACTACGGCGAATGATTTACTACCCCGCATTCTTCCAAACCTTCTTAAGGAAAAGAGTGTTGTGCTGACGCTTCAGAACGGATTGGGTGGTGAAGAAGAGATTGCAAAGATCATCGATAGCCATCACATAATGGGAGGACTCTGCTTCCTGTGTGCCAATAAAATCGGGCCGGGGCATATCCAACATCTCGACTATGGTCTTATCACGCTCGGCGAATATTGCGCTGATGATTCCCTCGGAGGAATCAGCCCTCGGCTCCAGGCACTTTGTACGGATATGCAATCTGCAACGATTTCCATACAACCTATTTCAATCCTTGCCCTTGCTCGTTGGAAAAAACTCATTTGGAATATTCCCTTCA
>JAOZSZ010000238.1 GCA_029939385.1 Pontiella sp.
GTATCTAATGTCGTCGCAAATGTTTTTAAATTTCGATTATTAATTCCGATACAATTGGATCCTGCATCGATAGCGCGTTGCATCTCCGCGCAATCATGCACCTCCACCAGTGCCTGAAGACCCAAAGATTGAATCTCCTGAATAAATAAAATCAATTCTGCGTCCGTCAAAGCACCCACAATTAAGAGGACTGCCGATGCGCCTAATATTTTTGCATGGGCAATCTGCCATGGATCAACGACAAACTCTTTATAGAGCATCGGCAACTCAATCGCATTCCGAACCGCTGAAAAATCGGCGGCGCCTCCTCCGAAATATTTCTCATCCATCAGGCATGAAACCGCCTGAGCGCCATACCTTTCATATTCTTTCGCAATCGCCGAGGGATCAAACCATTCCCGAATTATTCCCGCAGAAGGAGAGCGACGTTTTACCTCTGCAATCAATCCTATCGGAGCGCTACGCAGTGCGCTCAAAAAATCCGGGCAAGCTTCAATACTTGAAATCTGTGACTGCAATTTATCTAGCGATTGAAGTTTTTTTCGCTCCGCAACCTCCATCCGCTTATCCGCAAGGATTTGATTGAGAATATTCATGATCGGCTCTTCTTAAGGTATGCTTCTATAAACCGATCTAGATTCCCATCGAGAACCCCTTGGACATTACCAACCTGCACATCCGTACGATGATCTTTTACCATCGTATAAGGCTGCATCACATAGGAGCGGATCTGTGCCCCCCATGAGATTTCACCTTTATCGCCATAGAGTTGATCGACCGCTTGGCGCTTTAAATCCTGCTCTCGCTCATAGAGCCGAGCCTTCAGCATTTTCATGGCCGCCGCTTTATTTTTATGTTGAGAGCGCTCGGCCTGACATTGCACAACCGTCCCCGTCGGCAAATGAACAATACGTACGGCCGAGTCGGTTGTATTCACGTGTTGGCCTCCTGCGCCTTGCGCTCGATAGGTATCAATCCGTAAATCTGATTCAATAATTTCAATTTCAATATCATCATCAATTTCCGGCGTAACATCTGCCGCAACAAATGACGTGTGGCGCCGCGATTGCGAATCAAACGGACTAATACGCACCAATCGATGTACCCCGCGCTCTGATTTTAACAAGCCATAAGCATACGGCCCTGTAATCAAAAGTGATACGCTTTTAATCCCCGTCTCCTCTCCTGCTTGATAATCCATAATCTGCGTCTTAAAATTCTTCCGTTCGGCATAGCGCATAAACATCCGATAAAGCATATCCGCCCAATCACAACTTTCTGTGCCTCCGGCGCCTGCATGCAAAGTGAGATAAGCTCCATTTGCATCAAATTCTTCACCCAGCAACGACTGCATTTCTAAAATCTGAAATCCTTCCTCAACCTTTTTCAGCTCAGCGACCGCCTCGTCTAGAGCCTCCTCTTCGCCTACCTCGACCAACTCCAACATCACTTCCGCATCATCAAGTCCATTCGAAATGGCATCAAATGGATCGAGCACCATCTTGAGCGATTTTGATGCGGCAATATTCGCCTGCGCCTTATTTTGATCCTTCCAAAATTCCGGGTCAACGGCTTCTTCTTCCAACCTTTCAAACTCACCGCGCTTTGTATCAATTTCCAGATAACCCTTCATTTCCGTAAGTTTTTCCCGGAAGGCTTCCCTCTTTATTTTTAAATCGTCATGCATAATTTCCCCAAGGTTTAGAATACGGGAATATAACTTAAGACATTCATATCGCCAAATCCCTGCTATCAAAAAATAGCTTCAGCTTCCCGTGCGTTTCTTTCGTCCTTGAAAACGCAGAACAAAAATAACGGTGACAGCGGCAAGTAAGCAGCCTTTAGAAAAGGCATCGCTATTGCGGGTATAAAATGTCTTTTTCAAACCAATAGGCCGTGGATAAATTTCAGCGGTAGTAAACCCTTTTGTACGTACATTAAGATTCCGCTCAACATTACCAAAAGCATCGATCGTACACGTAACCCCCGTATTACTACAACGGGCCATAGGAACACGGTTTTCGATACAGCGAAAAATGGCATGAGCAAGATGTTGTTCGGACTGCGCAGAAGGATCGAACCAAGCATCATTGGTCTGATTAACGAGCCAGCGCGCACCATGGCGTACGGCTTTCACGGATAAAGGCGCAACAATATCCTCAAAACAAATTAGCACGGAGAAGGAGGCTTTTCCTCGAAGAGGCATCTGGGTGCTTTCGGTACCCTGACGAAAATCGACTTCCACCGGTGTAAACTTATTCATGAGCCAAGGGAATGGGACATATTCACCAAAAGGCACAAGATGTTGTTTATCATACTTCGCAATTACAGCGCCATTGGTGCCGAAAAGGATCGAGCTATTATAATAAATATTTCCGCTCTCGGCACGTATAACATCCATTGACCCAACAAGCAGCGGAACGCCTAGCTTGGTCATCTGTTTTACGATCACATAACTCGGTCGACCGACGACCCGCGCAAAACCCGGCACAGCGGTTTCTGGCCAAATGATCAAATCAAGATCATCCAGCCGAGCAGCAGTATCCGTCAGCTCTTCAAGACAATTGAGAATTTCTTGATCTTTTTCCTGATCCCATTTTTCTGTTTGTAAAATATTAGGCTGCACGAGAGCGACACGAA
>JAOZSZ010000239.1 GCA_029939385.1 Pontiella sp.
TCTCGGCGCCTTCGGAGCGGCCGATCCAGTTTTTCTGCATGGTCTTCACGCGGGTAGGCCAACCGTCGAGGGTATCGAGATCGTCGAGTAGGCGCTGGGCATAGTCGGTAATCTTGAAGAACCACTGATCCATCGATTTTTGGTCGACCTCGGTGTCGCAACGTTCGCATTTTCCATCGACGACTTGCTCGTTGGCAAGGACGGTAGCGCATGAGGGGCACCAGTTGACGTTGGAATTCTTTTTGTAGGCGAGGCCCTGCTTATAGAATTGAAGGAAGAGCCACTGGGTCCATTTGTAGTAGTCGGGCATGCAGGAGGTGACTTCCTTATCCCAATCATACATGCAGCCCCAGGCGCGGAGCTGTTCCTTCATGGTAATAATGTTTGCAGCGGTATATTCGGCGGGCGGCGTGCCGGTTTTGATGGCGGCGTTTTCGGCGGGGAGGCCAAAGGAGTCCCAGCCCATGGGGGTGAGCACATCGAAGCCCTGCATTTTTTTGTAGCGGGCAACGGCATCGCCGATAATATAGTTACGCCCGTGGCCGACGTGCAACTTGCCGGAGGGGTACGGAAACATCATCAGGCAATAGTATGGATTCTCCGCCGTCGCGAGATCGGTCTCAAAGACCCCGTTATCGTCCCAGAAGTTTTGCCACTTTTGCTCTATCTCTCCGAATGGGTAGTTCTCTTGCATTGCCGTGCTCCGTTGAAAATTTTCCAAAGATTGGAATATTAGGGATTGGCACAAGGTTTTCCACTTCCAAAGGCTGGAAAGTTCTAATCCTTAAAAAGCGAATCAAGAGAAACAGGTTCCGCACCGAGCGTTTTTGGGCGAAAGGGAAGGATAAAGGCTTCGGTGAAGTCGTACCCGTTGGCAAAATCATCGATGGAGTCGTTGTCCGTTTTTCCAAGCAGTCCTTCAGAAACAAGATTGAAGACGATGTGGCCGAAGTCGATGCATTCGTTGATCCCCCACTCGGAAAGAACGCGCTTGGTGAGTGGACCGAATTCGGTCAGTGCATATTCGCGGATGCCATCGAGGAGCTCTTGACCGCTGATATGGCGGGGCTTATTGAGCCGACGCACGGTATGAGCGAGTGCCTCTCGAATGAAAAAGTAGGCCTCGGCTGGATAGCGGGGGTCGCGCTTAAGGATGGGCTCTATTAAATTTTCTGTATTGGGATTTTTCATGGTCTTTATAAATGTTTCTGCAATTTTTCGGCCAACGTATTCATTTCGTCAATATTTTCGTATTTTTTAGGGTTCCAGTTCCAATGATGCCCATCAGAAGCGTAGCGGGGAATGACATGAATATGAATATGGGGCACTTCCTGCCCCGCTGCGGCCCCATTATTTTGCATGATATTGACCCCATCAGCGCCTAGTTCGTTCATTTGTGCCAGTGCAACTCGCTTGGCAACCCAATGCAGCTTGGCCAGAATTTCATTGGGTGTTTCCGTTACGAGGCCGTGGTGTTCCTTGGAAATGACCAGTGCATGGCCTTTTATAATTGGGCCAATATCCATGAAAACAAGGACATCCTCATCTTCATAAATTATACTAGCGGGGATTTGTTTATTCACTATTTTACAAAAAATACAGTCATTCATGGGGGATCTCCTCCGCATCAATTCCGGCGGGTGTATATACCTCGGCGGTTTCATTCTTTAAATAATAGTATCGAGCCGCGATACCGATCAGAAAAATGGCAAAGATTACCAGAATATACCCCTGCTCTTGATTCGTTAGCCAAAAGCTGGCCTGCAGCGGGGTTGGCTGTTTTTCATTCATGAGGAGAAGTCTTACAAACCTAGAAGGGCTTGGCAAATCCAATGTCGCCCGGACGGCCTAAAACTAACTTTCAGGGAGGGAAATCGGAGCCTGATCTTCCAAGGGTTCACTTAATTTTGGTGACTTATTTTTAGTGGAATTATTGCGGGGCATGGACGGATGATTGGGGCGAAGAGGCATACCGGAGCCTCCGCGTCGGCCGTGTTGCTGGAATTGCGCTCGAGCATTATCCATGAAGCGTTCATACTTTTCTTTGCCAAGAATTTTTTCCATTTCCGAGCGATTTTTCACAAGAATTTTAAGCTGTTCGGCCTGCGCGGCAGTTATATTTTGAATAGCTACATCAAATTCGGCGTCGCTGGCTCCATGAGCCTGCAGTCTGGAAAGTTTTTCGCGCGCGGCGGCGGTTCGCTGCGAATTTATCTTCATTTTTTCACGATGGGTATTTTGTAGTACACTAATTTTGATTCGGTCTTTTTTGCTTACCCCAATTTCAGAAAGCGCTTTATTCATAAATTGATATTTTTGCTTTTGACGCTGTTCTGTCTTTTTGGGGTGGTTATTTTTTCCCTGTTTGGATCCATTTCCGCGCCATTGGGGGAGCTCATTAGTTTGTTGGGCTAATACAGGAATAACGATTCCGGAGAGCAGTAGAATTATTAATTGTTTTTTCATTCGTAGGTCCTTTTATTCGTGGATCAAATTATAAAACGTTGGACGAGCTTAATTATTGCCCTCGTATAGCATCAAACATGCTTTCATCTACTATAAAATTACGCCGCCTCTTTTCAGCAACAACATGGGCATTCTCAATTCGAACGCCGCCGAGGCTGGGATCG
>JAOZSZ010000240.1:0-1267 GCA_029939385.1 Pontiella sp.
TAGCAAGGACTATCTTCACCGTGCCGGCCGCACGGGCCGAGCGGGAGAGGAGGGGTATGCGATCTCACTGATGACGCCACAGGAAACTCGTCTCATTAAGCGCTACGAATCAGAGCTGGGTATTGAAATGGTCGAGGCGATTGTTAGTGAAGGAAAAATTTACGCAGCGGAAGGAATTGAAGAGGAATCTTAATGAGTGACTTTCTTTCTAAACGCATTTCAAATGATGAGGCATTGGAGATGCTCCAGAATATGTCCACGGCTGAATTGATGGCACATGCAGATGGGATTCGCCGAGCACGGCATGGAGATAAAACGTATTATGTGCATAGTCACAATCTGAATCCTACTAACCGCTGTGTGGTGAAGTGTAAGCTTTGCTCTTTCTGGCGTTCCGAAAATGCGAAAGACGCTTATATCACTACACTTGAAGATGCTCGAAAAAATTTAGAGAAGGCACAAAATTGGGATTTAACCGACCTACATATTGTTGGTGGTATGATTCCTGAGTTGGATTTAGAATATTACGAACAGCTTTTTTCACTCGCGCGCGAAATACTTCCAGGGGTTTTGTTGCAGGGAATGACTGCTGTGGAAATTCATTGGATTGCCGAAAATGCAGGACGATCCATTCGGGAAACACTTCTCCGTTTGCAGGCGGCGGGTTTAGGGTCGATTTCTGGTGGTGGTGCAGAAATTTTCCATGAAGATATCCGTAAAAAAATTGCGGCAGATAAAATTGATGCTCATCAGTGGCTCTCTATTCATAAGATTTCGCATGAGTTAGGTATTCCTACGAATGCTACCATGCTTTTCGGTCATATCGAAAAGGATGAACATTTAATTGACCATCTTTCTCGTCTTCGAAATCTGCAGGATGAAACCGGTGGATTCCTCGCTGCGATTCCATTGCCATTTCAAGCCAACGCAAAAGCGTTGGGGATTAAGTATGGGCCATCAGGTAATCGGCAAGTGCGTGTGGCGGCTATTACTCGAATCTATTTAGATAATTTTCCACATGTTCGTATGTTAGTGAACTATACGGATCGTAAACTGCTCGGCATACTCACGCATAGCGGTGTTGATGATATTGGGGGAACGAGTCTTGATGAACGTGTGGCTAAGGCGGCGGGGGCATCACAAAGCCAAAAGTTTTTTTCCGCAAAAGATATGGAGAGTTTCCTTTTGAATCTTGGTCATACACCGATCCTCACAAACAGTATCTATGAATATGTAAGCAAAAGTACTACGCATCAGGGATTTGGTC
>JAOZSZ010000240.1:1277-2628 GCA_029939385.1 Pontiella sp.
AGTTATTTTGTACGATAAGGCCCCGTTTCAAGAGTTGGGTCGTGTGGCTAATCTTAAACGTAAAAAGGCAGTCCCTGGAAATCTTGCAACCTATGTTTTCGATAAAAATCTTAATACAACTAATATTTGTATAACAGGGTGTAAGTTCTGTGCATTTTATACTAATCCCGACAGCAAGGGCGGCTATGCTCTTACGCCGGAGCAGGTGGTGGATAGGGTGAAGGTTGCGGCCGAGGCAGGTGCAACACAAATCCTGATCCAAGGCGGATTGAACCCTAATCTTAAGCTCAATTATTATGAAGCGTGTCTCTCCGGAATTCGTGATTATGTTGATATCTGGATTCATTCCCTTTCACCCACGGAAATTGAATTTCTTGCGCAAGAGGAAGGAATCACCATTCGGGAATGTATTCATCGTTTAAAGAAGGCGGGGCTTCAATCGCTTCCCGGGGGCGGGGCAGAAATTTTGGTGGATGAGGTTCGCAAGCAGATTAGTCCGAAGAAGACTCGCTCGCAGGCTTGGTTGAATGTAATGGAGATCGCCAACGAGCTAGGGCTTAAAACTACGGCGACTATGGTTTATGGGTTTGGTGAAACGACCAGTCAACGAATTGAACATTTGATTAAAATACGTGAATTACAGGATCGAACAGGAGGCTTTACGGCCTTTATTCCCTGGAGCTTTTCTCCGAATAAGACCGAACTCGAATGTTTACGGGTTCAAAATGGGGTAGACTATTTGCGTATTATTGCTATTGCACGGTTGGTCCTCGACAATATTCAACACCTACAAGCTGGTTGGGTGACCGAAGGTCCCGATGTGGCACAGCTCGCTCTCCAGTTTGGTGCGGATGATTATGGAGGGGTGTTAATGAGCGAAGAAGTGGTGAGTGCTACCGGAATTAAATATGGGGTGGATGAAGCACTCGTGATTAATTTTATTCGTGAAGCGGGTTGGATTCCCGCTCAGCGCACCACGCAGTATGACCTCATTAAAATCTATGATGTATAACCGTTTGGATGTGATTGATGCCAGTCCCATGCGCTTTGAACGATGGTTTTGAGATCCGCAAATTGAGGGTTCCATCCCAATATGGTTTTGGCCTTGGTGGCATCAGCAACTAAAGCGGTACAGTCTCCCGCTCGGCGGGGTTGTATTTCAGCAGGGATCGGATGGCCGGTTACTTCGCGACAAACCTCAATGACTTCCTGAACGGTATAGCCATCGCCATTACCGAGATTAAAGCCTCCTTGGATACCTGGCTTGAGTGCTTGAATATGTGCTTGAGCAAGATCTTTGATGTGGATGTAGTCGCGCACACAGGTACCATCTCGGGTTTCGTAGTCATCG
>JAOZSZ010000046.1 GCA_029939385.1 Pontiella sp.
GATGCAACGGAATGAAGATTCTCGGAACAGGGCTGGTTTGTGCGCGGGGGCGGGGAAAGGAAGCGGTGGCTTCTACGGATTGGAAGCCGCCGGAATTTATTGAGGTGCCTTTCCAAGAGGAGTTGTTTCCTGTCTATGCCGTTGCGGCGGATACATTGAAGGACAAGGCGGTGCTGGGGGGAATGCGGCGGGCAGATCGCTTTTCAAAAATGGCTGTATTGGCCGCGCACGATGCGGTTGTAGATCGTGGAATTGAATTGGAAAATCCGGAGCGGATCGGAATTATTTTTGCAACGGCGTTCGGTCCGCATAATACGACGTTCCGTTTTCAGGACGATATTATCGAGTATGGCGACGACGGAGTGTCGCCGACGATCTTTTCGAACTCGGTGCATAATGCGGCGGTCTCCTATATTTCCCGTGCGCTGGGGATCAAGGGGCCAACCTGGACCATAACGGGTTTTTGCGACCCGTTTGGCCAAGCGGTTGCGCTGGCGAAAGCATGGCTTTCCGAGGGGCGGTGTGATCAGGTTTTACTGGGTGCGGGCGATGAGTGCGGCACTGTGATGGAATATATTTGTAGTGAAAAACTATCGATTGCCTCCGATGGAAAGGTTTCGGAAAAGGCGTATGTTCCCGGCGAGGGAATGGCCTTTTTCCTGGTCGATGGTGATGATGGCGGAAGGCAACTGAAGATTCCTCAGGAAAGCTATGCGTCGCTGTTTGGGAACATGCTTACGGGGGCGGCGTTGGCCTGCACCGTCGATGGATAATGGGACAAAAAAAGAGTTGCCGTGTCCGATGATGGGTTTCCTGCTTCGGCGGGTTCTTAATCCAAATTTTGCGGCAGATCATCCGGAGAATCGGACGCGTATCGGAATGCTGGAGGGCTGGGTTAGCGCTTTGATGAGTCTGGTGCTGTGTGTCGTCAAGGGCTGGCTGGGATTGGTTTCGGGGAGCGTATCGTTGATCGCCGATGCCACCAATAACCTGACCGATATGGGAAGCAGTTTGGTGGTGGCGCTGGGCTTTCAGTGGTCGCGCAAACCGAGTGATGAAGAACATCCTTTTGGTCATGGACGAATTGAAGCCGTGGCGACATTGGTTCTGTCGATTGCATTACTGGTAGTGGGATTTGAGGTGGCGAAGTCGGGCGTGGCGCGGCTCGTTAATCCGAAACCGGTCGAGGCACCGCTTTGGATTATGGTGGCGGTGGGCATTACGGTGGTGCTCAAGTTTTGGTTGGCTATTTTTGCGCGAAGTTTGGCTAAACTTTCGAAGTCGCATGTGCTGGAGGCCGATGCATGGAACCATGCTTTCGATGTGGTGAGTACCCTTTTGGTGGTACTGGCGCTGGTTTGTTCGCGAATGGGATGGGCGGCGGTCGACGGCTGGGCAGCTATTTTTGTTGCACTGTTTATCCTGGCAACTGGGGTTAAGTTTGCGAGGGAAGCGATCGATATTTTGTTGGGAAAGAAGCCGGATCCCGAAGAGGTAGAGGCGATCCACTGCATCGTTGAGGCGGTGGATGGTGTGCTGGGGGTTCATGAGATTATGGTGCACCAGTATGGTGATGTAAAAATGGTTTCATTCCATATTGAAGTGGATGCTAATTTGACGGTGATTCGGGCGCATGAGATTGCGGAAGAGAGTGAGGATGCTGTGGCGGCGCAGATGCAATGGCGGGCGGTGGCTCATGTAGATCCGGTGGATCGATCTCATCCATTTTTTGATGAGTTATTTTTGGTGCTGAATCGTTACGTTGTTGCTGACCCGGAGCTGATCGACTTTCATGATTTACGGGCGGCGGGGACGGAGTCGCCGTATACTATTTCGTTTGATCTTGTGACGGGACAGGGGACGGGTCGGAATCGGTATGATGCAATTTATGAGCGGAGTTTGGCTATGCTGGTTTTGGCTTTCGGTGAGCGGGTGGCGGTGGCAGAGATTGGTATCGAGGCGTCGGTGGATAGTGCGCCCATGGTGCGAAAGCAGTTTTGTGTGATCCCCGAACCTAGAAAATGATGTAGTGCTATGTTGGCCTCTATTTTGATTGTTGTTATAATTTTAGAACTAAACGGAACGCAATGGTAGGAGAAGTATATGATGGGATTTCCAGGAAAGGTGGATTGGATAGTGGATTTAATTCCTGATCTTAATTCACGGTTAGAGCCGTTTGTTGTGGATACGGATGAGGTGGATGATGAACTTATCGAAGTCTTTGTGGATGAACTTAGACGGTTGGCGGGAGAGCTCCAAGATGGCGTGCTTCAGAAGGATGCCGAAATCATGCGCATGGCGGCTCATTCGATTAAGGGTATGGGTGGAACGATAGGTCTTCCGGAAATATCGGTGTTAGGGCAGGAAATCGAAATAAGGATTAAGGCCGAGCCGTTGGCCGATTCAATGCCTTTGGTGGAAGGTTTGGTTAACTGGCTGTCGACATTCCAGTAGGAGATTGAATGGCTGTGCCCGCTCAGAAAGTTTCGGAAGAAAAAACAATATCCCGTATGCTTCGTTCTTTATCCGGTCGAGTGCTCGTGGTGGATGATGAGTTACCGAACCGTCTTTATTTACGCAAATTACTAGAGTCTCATGAGTGTGAGGTCTTTGATGCCGAAAGTGCCCTTGCGGGGTTTGATATTGCGCTTAAAAAGCAACCCGATTTAATTCTTGTGGATGTAA
Organism: Pontiella sp.; assembly: GCA_029939385.1. Lineage (GTDB taxonomy): Bacteria > Verrucomicrobiota > Kiritimatiellia > Kiritimatiellales > Pontiellaceae > Pontiella. The sequence continues at coordinate 2,686 of JAOZSZ010000046.1, forward strand.
TTATGCCGGATATGGATGGCTTCGAGCTATGTGGAAAGCTATGTAATGAGCCGCGGACGAGTCATATTCCCGTCATTATGGTGACGGCAAAATCTAAAATTGAGGATATTGAAACGGGATTTGAGCTGGGAGCGATGGATTATATTCGTAAGCCCTTCAATCCTCGTGAACTCATTCTTCGGGTAGGGAATGCGCTGACATTGAAGCGAAGTAATGATGAGTTGATTCTTTGGAGCAAGCGGATCTCGCGTGATTTGGAACTAGCCGGGGCTATTCAACGATCACTTTTTTCTGATGTTCCGCATTTTTCTCGATTATTCGAAGTGCGTACGGCCTATCGTACCTGCATGGATGTAGGAGGGGATGCCTTTGATGTTATTTCTCTGCCGGATGGGAAACATTGTATTTATGTAGCGGATGTTTCTGGCCACGGGGTGGCTCCCGCCATGATTTCCTCTCTTCTCAAGGCTACGGCGAGTGAAATGATTACTCGCTACGCAGATCAGGGACCGGCGGCAATTTGTAACGCCTTAAATAAGGTTATTCGGCGGCGTATTGATAATCCCTCATATTATGCAACTCTATTTATGGCGATACACGATCCAGAGAAGTTGGAGTGGAATTGCATGAACTGTGGGCACCCGAATCCTGTTTATATACGGAATGGGAAAGGGGTGGACTCTTCTATGTTTAGCGAAGGAGGCGGAACTCCAATCGGTTTCCCTTTTGGGGATGAAATGCCCTATTCAAAAAACGATGAAGTGACCTTTAATGATGAACCCGATACTTTTTTGCTGCTGTATACGGATGGGCTTAGTGAGGCACGGCATATTCAGACTCAAGAAGAATGCGGGGGCCGGATTGCTACATTTTATGAAGAGGTCGTGCAGGACCCCGCATTACCCAATAAATCAGTGGCGTTACTGGATGCATTGGAGGCCGAAAATTATTATTTAGGGGCTGATGATTGTACTGCGATTTCGATCCACATGCTTGATCCAGAAAAAATTGTGATCGAACAATCGGTTCCTCGAAATATTTATCTAGTTTCCGATATGGCCAAACAAGCTGATGTGGCTGTGATGGCTATGGGGATTTCGCATGAGACTTCTACATTGGTTCGTCTATTGGTTATGGAGCTTGGCGTGAACTTGGTGGAGCACGGCGGTTTAGGTGAGGAGGATTCTTTCTGGTTACAACTTCGGGTGGATGGAAAGGTTTGCCAGTTGGTATTGATCGATGATGGAGTAGAATGGGATTTGGAACATGCTATAAATCGCGAGTTAGATGAGTCTCATATGGGCGACCGGGGTCGTGGATTAGCCATTACGAATGCAATTGTTGATCGGATTGAGCGCTATCGGGTGAATTCAAAAAACATAACCTATTGTACCATTATTGATCAGGAGGGAGGGTGAGATGAGAGAGTCGGTCTATCGGGCACGACGTGATTTGTTCGAAACTTTGGATATTCCCGTAACCAAAGGGGATGTTGCGATCCTGAAATGGAAGCAGCGTATCCGGTTGGTCTTTTGGGAAACAGGACTTCGTAGTTTATTGGTCATTAAGCGGGTCGCAGATATTCTTATTAGTACCCTTGCGTTGTTCATTCTTTTACCTATGTTTTTGGTCGTAGCTCTTTGTGTTTTGATCGACGATGGATTTCCTGTTTTATTGATGCAGAAGCGGGTCGGACTCTATGGACGCGAGTTTCAATTGCATAAATTTCGTTCCATGTGCCACGGAGCGGAAGCGATGAAAGCCGATTTGATGAAAGAGAATGATTCTAGTGGAGGGGTGATTTTTAAAATGAAAAATGATCCGCGAGTGACGCGTGTGGGGCGTATTCTCCGTCGATTTAGCATTGATGAAACGCCTCAGTTTCTGAATGTGCTCCTTGGAGATCTCTCTTTAGTTGGCCCGCGCCCACCCTTGCCTGAGGAGGTTGTAAACTATTCCCTTTCGGATCGAAAACGATTGCAGATAAAACCAGGGTTAACTTGTCTTTGGCAAATTCAGGGACGTTCAGATGTTCCATTTGATAAGCTAGTAAGTCTTGATCTTCAATACATTCAAAGTCAGAGTATTTTTAAAGACATTATAATTATAATCAAAACGATCCCCGCCGTTCTGTTCGGTCGAGGGGCATATTAAGGAGGGCCAATGATTGTTGCCTGTTCAAAAGACCAAGGCATTGGAGTGATTCGGGTGAGTAATGCGTTAAGTGCTGCAACCGTGGATACCTTTCGCGAACAACTTGCCAGCTGGCAGGCCGTGGAGGTTAATGTGAAAAACTATGTAATTGATCTCAAGCAGGTTGATTTTATGGATAGTGCTGGACTCGGAACTTTAATTGCCGTGCTCAAAAGAATCACTGAACGGGGCGGTGATCTGAAAATCGCCTGCCTTCAAAAGAAACCTCGTATGGTATTCGAAATCACTCGAGCTTATAAGGTTTTTGAAATTTACGACACGGTTGATGAAGCCTTAAAGATGTTTAAATGAGGCTCTTTTTGTATCTCTTATGAAAGCGGTTTTCTATACGGCCGATCCCCTCCCTTGGGCCGATGATATTGGGGGTGTGCCATGGCCATTGTTGCCGGTGGCCAATCGTCCATTACTCGATTATTGGCTCGAAACCTGTGCCGAAATTGGGATCCGTCAGGTACAGGTCATTCTTGGAGAAGGTGCGGACGAGGTTGAGGAATTTGCCGGAAATGGAAGTCGGTGGGGGGTGGAAATTCAATATAGTTTTGCGCGTGCCAACGAACAACCCTTGGATTATCTAAAGGCAACGTCCAACCGCTGGGAAGATGGTCTTTTATTTATTGGTGCGGCATTTTTTCTGCGTCGTCGCCAAGCTTACAAGCCATCCGACTTTCAAATATTAGAGGCTTGCCACTACGGCGCTGAAGGGAAGGCATGGTTTTTATATGGAAAGACCGGGGATGAAGTAAAAGCATTGCTAGAGGGGGGATTTGGTTCCGATCGAGGATTGGAGCAGATTCATGTCCATCCCTTCATTATCGATGGAATTCCGGCCTATTTTGACATTAATATGAAAATGGTAGAGGGGGAGTTGCAGCGTTATGTTACCGCCGGATTTTCGAATGTGGATGGGAGTTCGGTAGGATATAATGTACTCACTCCTCCTTCGGCACATCTCCGGCCGCCCCTCATTATTGGCAATGATTGTCGCTTTGGTTTTATGTCGACGATTGGAGCCAAAGTTGTGGTAGGTAATCACGTAATTATTGATTCTCATACCGAGCTTTCCAATTGCTTAATTCTTCAGGATACCTACATCGGTCAAAATCTTGAAATTAGGAATAAAATTGTTTCAGGAAACCGTTTGATTAGTGCTGAAGATGGCACGGTGGTTGAAATCACTGATTCCTGGTTGGTTGCCCGTAACCGTCCAAATATGCGGACTGAGGATCTGGTGCGGTATATCATTTTATGGGTTCTTGCTCTGGGCATCGCTTTGATTCAGGCGATACCCTTTTGCATTCTTTATCCGTTGGTGCGCCTAACCCGTATAGGAATATTCCAGAAGAACGTATTTCATGATCCCAAGACTGGATATCTCAACTTGCCCGTTTTTATTAAGCTTAAAAATAGGAAGTCGATTATTTATCGGTTATTTCGTGCCGCAATGCTCGATCGATTTCCATGGCTTTTGCTGGCGTTGCGCGGTCGTCTCTTTGTCTGCGGGCAGCCCCCGATGCGGCATCCGGAGGAGGATGAACTGATCACTCAACTCCCGCATTATTATCCGGCGGTATTTTCCTATGCAGACTATAGTAGAGATAGTGACCGATTGGTTGATTCGCTATGGTATGCCCACATTCGCTCACTCTTCGAAGATGTGAAGATTCTCATCAAATCCTTTCTGTATCGATTCTTCCGTGCCGGAAGTAAATAAACTTTAAAAACGATCCCGATGTCTAAATATTGGAAACTTAAGCCTATTCCCGAATCAGTCATGCATGAAAGCATCGGCTGTTGTGCTGACCTGCCTTTTCCTCTAGCCCGAGCGCTGGCCTTGCGAAACCTCCACGATGCGGATGAAATTAAAGAGTTTTTGACTCCTCGTCTTTCAAATCTAACCGATCCCTTTCTGCTTCCAGATATGAAAAAGGCCGTTTTTAGAATTTGGGAAGCGATTGATACCGGGGAAATTATTACCGTTTTTGGTGATTACGATGTCGATGGAGTGACCTCTACGGCTTTACTTAATCGTATACTTTCCGCGTTGGGTGCAACGGTTAAACCGTTCATTCCTAGCCGGCTTAACGAGGGGTATGGCCTTTCTCAAGAGGCGCTCGAACGCTGTCTCCAAGAGCATCAGACTTCGCTACTCATCACGGTGGATTGTGGGGTTAATGCGGTTGATGGCGTGGGCTATGCTCAGTCCCATGGAGTGGATGTGATTGTGACCGATCACCACGAGCCAGATGAGCAAGTTGCTCCTGCTTTTGCACTTATTAATCCGAAGCTTGGGACCATTCCTGCTCTCGAAAACCTTTCGGGGGTAGGGGTGGTTTTCAAGCTTGCTCACGCCCTCCTGAAAGTGGGAAGAGAACGGGGGAATCTCGTTTCCGATCAGATTGATCTGCGAGATTACCTCGACCTTGTTGCGCTCGGTACGGTCACCGATCTTGTTCCTCTATCTGGAGAAAATCGGATTATTGTTCGTCATGGGCTTGCTCAGCTTAATAGGACTAAATGGGAAGGGTTGCGTGCACTCAAGGCCGTAGCGGGGATCTGTGATGAGGTTGATACCTATCATCTTGGTTTTCAATTGGGTCCACGAATCAATGCCGTTGGACGCATCGGTCAGCCGATGCAAGCCCTGCGTCTGCTCGTTACTGATGATCCTGCGGAGGCACGAGAAATTGCGGAATTGCTTGATCGCACGAATATTGAACGCCGCAAAATTGAGAGTAATATGGCCGAGCAGGCCTTCGCAGAGATTGATGCATTTTTTGATCCTGAGCAGCATTTTGGTTTGGTCGTTGCGCAAAAAGAATGGCATCCCGGTGTGGTTGGTATTGTGGCCTCGCGCATCTCGCGTCACTACAATCGCCCCGCGATTGTGATGGGGATTGATTCCGAGGGAAAGGTGCAGGGATCATGCCGTAGTATTGATGCGTTTGATGTGCTCGAAGGACTGCGTACTTGCGAGGAATGGCTCATCCAATTTGGGGGGCATAAAATGGCGGCGGGCTTGTCGCTTTCGATCGATTCGTTGGAGGCCTTCAAGAGGGCCTTTAATCTGGCGGCCGCAGCTAAATTAAAATCATGCAATCTTGCCCCGATTCAGCATATTGATTCCACGATTTTGGGCACTGAATTGGATGGGAGTTTTTACGAACAACTTAAACAAATGAGTCCATTTGGGCAGAATAATTCCGAACCGATCTGGGCCTTACAAAAGGTTGAGATTTCGGGGCGACCTTTTGTGGTTGGAAAAAAACACTTAAAGCTTACGGTTTCCGTTAAGGGGAGAAAGTTTGAGGCCATTGCATTCAACTATCCTCTAGATCGATTGCCCTCAGGTAAATTAGATATTGCTTTCACGCTGAATGAAAACAGATGGAAAGGACGGATCCGTCTTCAGCTTCAAATTAAGGATATTCGTCCGGCACAAGCGCTCGAAATCTAAACGTTATTAAGAGCCCATGAGCGTCTTAAGTAAGCCTTCGGCGGAAGCTTTGCGAAGCCATGCTATTTCAGTGGCTCGCATCTTTTTTTGTTTTTCGGGTGTGTTATCTTCGGCTCCGCTGAGGTGATCAAATCCGTGGGCAATATAAAGGGCGACTTCGTAGTTTAGCTTTCCTCGGGACGTTCCTTCTTGGACGGCACGGTCAATATTAATGATGAGGTCGCCGCTAAATTCATCGGCTTCACCCGGAATGGGGTCATACCTGAAGCTGATGACATCGGTGGGGCGATTCTTTCCAAAATATTCACGATTGGTTTGGGTGATGCCTTCATCATCGGTGAGTATAATAGAGATTTCTCCCCAGATCGCCGGCGCCGTTTTTTCAGCAAGTTTCTGAGCAAGCCAATCGGT
>JAOZSZ010000002.1 GCA_029939385.1 Pontiella sp.
TCAACGGCTGAAGGAGTCGCGCCTGTTGCTCAACCGGTTGAACGAGGGCATCAACAAGGGCCGATCCAAGATTACATCGCACCTCGGGACGAGTCGTCGAAAGGCGGCGCTCAAGGGTGCTGACTATGTGGTTAACGCCATTCAGGTGGGGGGCTACGAACCCTGTACGGTCACTGATTTTGAAATTCCAAAGAAATATGGACTACGGCAAACCATTGCCGACACCCTTGGAATTGGTGGTATTTTTCGTGCGTTGCGCACGGTTCCGGTGATGCTCGATTTTGCGGAGGACATGGAGGCGGTTTGCCCGAATGCATGGTTACTTAATTATACGAACCCCATGTCTATTTTGACCGGTGCAATGCTTCAAGGAACATCCATTAAGACGATTGGGCTTTGTCATTCGGTGCAGATTTGCGCCGAAACCCTTCTGAATGATGTTGATCTTGATCCTGCTGATTTTAAAAAACTCCGGGGTCAGATTGCCGGCATTAATCATATGGGTTGGTTGCTCGAAATTGCGGATGGTAAAACGGATCTCTATCCACAAATAAAAAAATTGGCCGCTACCAAGGTGAAGGCCGCGCGCAAAAAAGGAGCAACAAAACTACCGGATATGATTCGCCTCGATATGATGCGGCACTTTGGTTACTACATTACCGAATCATCTGAGCATGCGGCCGAATATTATCCCTACTGGCTGAAGGCTCAGTTCCCTGGCTTGGTCGAAGAGTTTAATATTCCGCTCGATGAATATCCACGCCGTTGCATTGCGCAAATTGCCTCTTGGGAAAAACAGCGAGACAAGCTCCTCAATAGCAAAAAGATGACTCATAAACGAAGTAACGAATATGCCAGCTGGATCATGGAGGCCATGGAAACGGATGTTCCAACCCGCATTGGTGGAAATATTCTTAATCACGGGTTAATTTCCAATCTGCCGGCCAACGCGATTGTGGAAGTGCCGTGCATGGTGGATCGTAATGGGGTGCAAGGATGCTTTGTGGGCGAACTTCCTCCACAATTAGCCGCGCTTAATCGCACGCATATTAACGTGCATCAGCTGGTGATTGAAGCGGCCCTCGAACGAAATAAAGAAAAGGTTTATCAAGCCGCCTATCTCGATCCACACCTCTCCTCCGAATTACCACTTGATCAGATTCAGTCGCTCGTGACTGATCTTTTCAAAGCCCATGGCCATTGGATTCCTCGCTACTCGTAGCCTCCGGAAATAACTTTAAGTTAGACCTCCCAGTAGGCCAGAAACTCAACATTTCCGGCGGGGCCGGTGATGGGGGACGTGCAAAGCTCGAGCCATTTAAAGCCAAGCTCTTGAGTGCCAAAGGTTTTAATCTTTTCAATAACCTCTTGATGGATCTCTGGATCGCGTACAACGCCGCCTTTCCCGACCTGCTCCCGAGCTGCTTCGAACTGAGGTTTGATGAGGGAGATAATGTGCCCGCCGGGTTTAATCAGTTTTTTGAGCGGCGGAAGAATGTTGGTAAGCGAAATAAAGGAGGTATCGATACTGCAAAAGTCGGCTTGCTCAGGAATGTCTTCTTCAGTGAGATAACGAGCATTCGTGTTTTCCATGACGACAACACGGGCGTCGGAGCGTAGACGATAGTGTAATTGATTGGTTCCGCAATCGACGGCATAAACTTTACTGGCCCCGTGTTGAAGCATGAAATCAGTAAAGCCGCCAGTGGAGGAGCCGATATCAAGGCAGATCGCATCTTTTAAATTAAAATGAAACTGTTTGTGAGCGCCTTCAATTTTGAGTCCACCCCGGCTGACATATCGTTCCTTTTTCTTCACAAAGATTTCCGCATCTTCGGGATAAGAGTGTCCCGGTTTATTCGCCGGCTGTTCTTTGACACGAACCATCCCTGCACGAATGAGCCGTTGTGCCTGATCCTGGCTGTCGGTTAATTTGCGCTGAACTAATAATTGGTCTAATCGGATTTTTTTCATGACGAATAAGGGTAATAACTTTTTGACAGGATAACAGGATAAACGGGATAAGGTTCTCTATGACCGGACTCTATATCCATATTCCTTTTTGTCTCTCACGGTGCAAGTATTGTGATTTTTATAAACTGACACCGCAGGAAGGGGGGAATGTAGCGCTATTTCTTCAGTGTTTAGAAATCGAACTACAACGCCTTCCTTCCGCCTTTTCGCCGGAAACGGTGTTTATCGGAGGTGGAACACCAACCGCCTTGGAGCCTGAGAACCTTACGACGCTGTTTGAATGTATAAATCAATCCATCGATCTTTCCAACGTCATCGAATTTTCCAGTGAGGCCAATCCAGGAACCCTGACTCCAGAAAAACTAGCGATTATGAAGGCGGGCGGGGTGAATCGAGTTTCGATTGGAGTGCAGTCTTTTAACGACAAAGCATTACGCTTGCTGGGTCGAATCCATAATACAAAGGAGGCCGTCGAAGGGTATCACCTCGTGCGAAATGCGGGGTTTGAGAATGTAAATATAGACTTAATTCAAAGTATCCCCGGGATGAATCCGCAGGACATTCTCGATGATGCTCGGATGGCTATAAATTTAGGGCCTGAGCATATTTCATATTATAACCTGATCTATGAGCAAGGAACGCCCATAACGAAGGAGCGCGATGAGGGAAGGATTGCGCCACCCGGCGAAGACGACGAGGCCGATCATTATTTTGCGGTTAAATCCATCTTGGAAGAGGCCCATTACGGGCATTATGAAATTTCAAATTTTTGTACTCCATCGCATGAATGTAAGCATAACCTACTGTATTGGCAGGGCGGTGAATATTTGGGATGCGGGCCATCGGCGCATTCGCATTGGAAGGGGGCACGTTTTGGAAATATTCAAAATTTGCAAAGCTATTGCGACAGACTCCTGCGAAACGAAAATCCATTCGACGAGTTAGAACGCCTTCCCGCGGAAGATAAAGCGCGTGAAACTTTAGTGATGTGGATGCGACTGCTCAGAGGTGTGGATAAAAAGGCTTTTTATGAATTAACAGGGTCTGAGGTCGATGCGCTTTGCGGCCAATCCATTCGAGAGATGGAGGAGGAGAGTCTGCTTCAGCAGTTTGAAAATCATGTGGCTTTAACAAAGCAGGCCTTATTTATTAGCAACTCGGTGCTTAGCGAATGGGTCTAATCAGGGTACGCCCTTTAAAAAACCTGTATCTTTAGCCTTGCAAAGCCGACAGAAATGCTTATTTTCCAAGCTCTTATTGAGACCCGATAGAATTTTAAGAACAGATTATAGAGGTATTTACGATGGGCAAAGAATGTGCAATTACAGGAAAGAAAACCATTAGTGGACGTAGTATTGTGCGTAAAGGTTTAGCAAAGAAAAAAGGCGGAATCGGTCTCCACGTGACCAGCGCAACCAAGCGTACGTTCAAGCCGAACCTACAACGCGTTCGTGTTAAGGATGAAAACGGAACGGTTAAGCGTATATGGGTTTCTGCCAAGGCAATTAAATCGGGGCTCATTAAAAAGGCCTAGATTCCTTTCCAAGGAAGCCAATTCAAAGCCGTCTCTTTTCAGGGGCGGTTTTTTTTGTGTCTGGAGGATACGAAATTCCGAATAGGTGGGTGGCCCAGAAGGGATAAAGTTTAGCGGGGAGTTTGTTATATATTCGATGAGCGGATTGCAAAGGCTTCTATTTTTTTCGACAAAAAAAGCAGTCGCAATATGCGACTGCTTATTTCTTTCAACGAAAATGGATTTCGTTTACCAGCTGGCTTTCGTCATGCCGGGGATTTTACCTTGCGATGCCATTTCGCGAAGGGTGATACGGGATAAACCGAATTTGCGGTATACGGCGTGCGGACGACCTGTTACCGAGCAACGGTTCATAATGCGGTTAGGATTTGCATCCAGCGGCAATGAGCGAAGCTTACGGACAGCAGCCATACGATCTTCAGGTGAAGTCGCTGCGCTTTTAATAGTTACTTTCAGTTCAGTGCGTAGTGTGCGGTATTTTGCGGCACATTTGATGCGCTGTTCATTCTTTGCGATTTTGCTCTTTTTAGCCATATATCTCTTGTTCCTTTTGTTGAAAGACCCGTGGATAAAACATAATAGAGTGAGGCCGTGCAACATTAAATGATTAAAAAATATAGGAGGTCACCCTTCTGCTTCTTGTATTGATATATGCCTCGTTTTCTCTTTTAAACTTGCAAGCAGGGGAGAGAACCGTATTTTTGAACCCTTCATGAGTCACACATGAGTTGAGGAGAATTAAAATGTTAAATATAAAAAATACGGGAACCGCTACCCTTACTATAGGCGATAAAACGATTAAATTGCCCATTCTCGAAGGTTCCGAACATGAGAAAGCTATTGATATCCGAGCATTGCGTAAAGAAACTGGATTTATTACCTATGACCCTGGATTTGTAAATACAGGCTGTTGTAAAAGCGATATCACTTATATTGATGGGGAAAAGGGTATTCTTCGTTATCGGGGATACGGCATTAATGATCTTGCTGATACCTGTGAGTTTGTTGAGGTGGCCTACTTGTTGGTGCACGGCACATTGCCAAATAAAAAGCAGCAGACTGAGTTTTCCGAGCACTTGAATAACCACTCCATGTTACACGAAGACATGCGGCACTTTTTTAATAATTTCCCTGATCATGCACATCCCATGGCAACGCTTTCGGCAATGGCCGTTTCGCTTTCATCCTTCTATCCCGAACTTGAAGATACAAGCACGCAGGAGAACATTGACTATAAGGTCACTCGGCTTCTTTCAAAAATGCGGACCGCGGCCGCTTTCTCTTATAAGAAATCGATTGGTCATCCAATTGTTCAGCCACGCCATGATCTAACCTACTGCGAAAACTTTCTAAACATGATGTTCAGCACTCCCGTAAACAACTATCAGGTTGATCCTATTGTTGCAAAGGCACTTAACAAGTTACTCATCCTTCATGCGGATCATGAGCAAAACTGTTCTGCATCCGTGGTCAAAATGGTGGGGAGTTCCGAGGCAAATCTATATGCATCCATTTCAGCAGGGATCTGTGCGTTGTGGGGACCGCTACACGGCGGAGCCAATCAGCATGTGATTGAGATGCTCGAACGAATTATCGAAGAGGATAATGGGGATGTAAAAAAGGTGATTGAACGCGCTAAGGATAAAAATGATTCCTTTCGTCTGATGGGAGTGGGTCACCGTGTTTATAAATCCTATGACCCGCGTGCAAAAGTGGCGAAGCAAATGTGTAAAGATGTGCTTGCGAAACTGGGAACCAACGATCCACTTGTTGATTTAGCTCAAGAGTTAGAAGAAGCGGTTTTGGCGGATGAATATTTCCAAAGTCGTAGTCTCTATCCAAACATCGATTTTTACACGGGTCTGACCTATCGAGCCATGGGTATTCCAACCAATATGTTCACCGTAATGTTTGCTATTGGCCGCATTCCTGGATGGATTGCACAATGGTTAGAAATGAAAGAAGATCCGCATGGCCGAATCGGTCGCCCTCGCCAAATCTATACCGGCCCGACACAACGTTCGATTTCCTAAATTTAAAGGTTTTTTACTATGAGTAAGGAACGAGCCAACGGCCATAATGTAATTGAACTAGGCTTCCTCGAAAAAATATCAGCACGTCTGCCTGAAGATCTTGAGATTTTACAGGCTCTTGCTGATCTCTATACAAAGACGGGACGATTTGCCGATGGGTTGATGATTGATATTAAGCTTAGTCAACAACAACCCACGGATGATCTGGTTTGGTATAATTTAGGTTGTTCCTATGCTCTTACCAATCATCTTGACGATGCATTCGATGCGCTGAACACAGCCATTGAACTGGGGTACGGGGATTACGATTGGATGAAGACTGATTCCGATCTCAACAATCTGCATGCAGATCCCCGATTTGAGTCACTTCTTAATTGGCTTTATACCGTTTGCAATGAAGAGGGATTTTGATCCACCGGAATCGTATAAACCCACTTGATTCCACAAGCCTCATCCTCGATTATTGTTTTTTTCGGTAGGTGCGCGAAGTTTCCCCCGTCTCCTTCTTAAAGATCCGGCAGAAGGCTTGGGGCGAACCGAAACCCGCTTCTTCTGCGACATCAGCAATCGAAAGATCGGTAGTTCGCAATAAAGCCATGGCTCGGTTGAGGCGATAGTTTTGAATATAGCTACCCAGCGGTATTCCGGCGGCTTCCCGAAACAAGGTGCGTAGCCACGATTCGGACAGATTTAGTTTTTTGGCCAGATCGGCAACCACGACGGTTCTTCCCCTCGATTCAGACATCAGCCGATTGATCGTGCGCAGCAGGCTATCGCGGGGTTCCGGCGGAAGGGTGGCATCCGAGATCCGGCTCTCCTTCTTTAATGCCAGCAATAGCCCGATGAGGGCAGTTTGCAACTGCTCGGCCTGCTGTTCATTTCGTTGCCACTCGTTCAGTAATGCGCCGAGTGCGTCGCGGATATTCCCACTGGTTTCCCGAACCCGGTTCCTCAGCGGTTCAAGAAAGCTTTCGGCCTTGAGCTCAAAGGTACAGAACAGCCAATGCAAATGGGACGACTCCAACTGACTAAAGTGGTGAAACTGATAGGGCAGAATCAATAGCGCCTGGCCGGGAGCAAGCGGTAGCACCTGGTTATTAACGTGTACATGCCCTTTGGTTTCGAGGTTGAATGCCAGTACAAAGCGATGGTGCGACCGGTTCTGCAACGCTGCCTGCTGAAGAGTATTCCGAGTGGTTCGGGAATACAGCAAAATATTGGTAGGGGTGGGTAGCTGGCCTTGACCGACCCCTTTAAAATAGTCCTTTGGTTCCTCCAATATGGGATAGTGCATCCGTGCAGAATGCCGCTTAATTTTAAAAAGTCAATATAGTTAATTTATAGTCGAAATAGACAAGTTATTGATCTTTAGATGATGAATTCCTCCACCTATTATGTGACCTCAAATTAAAAAATAGGTGAATATAGCAATGGATATCCCGATTAAACCCGAACTAGATCCAAATTTCATTCCGGCCGTACTCTGGAACAAAACCTATAGAGAAAGAGTCGCCGCATCGTCAAACCCGGTCAACATGGCATTGGCGCTGGTGCGACCCGACGAAACCTGCTCCATCTTTGAAACCCAGATTCTGCCATTGACCACCGAAAACGAAGCACAGACCCTGCGCTATATCGAACGTATCCTCAAATTCCTGCTCTGGCAGCGGGGCGGTTGCAAGGTGCTAATTGCAGGATGCGACTCAATGGCAGAAAAACTCTCGGCGATCTATTCCCCAGAAGGTGCGCGCGGCTTCGACCATGAATTCTTCGGAGAAAAAGTCTACAGCCAGTCGCTGGAGATCGTGGCGTGCGGTTTTGCGGAGCTTCCTGCGGCAAACGAGCAAACCATGCCGCTGGGGCGCCACCTCGACGGCTGCCGCATCGGCTTCGACCTCGGCGGCAGCGACCGCAAATGCGCGGCGGTGATCGATGGAAAAGTCGTCTTTTCTGAAGAGATCGAATGGAACCCCTATTTTGAGAGCAACCCCGACTACCACATTGCAGGAATCAACGACACACTCAAGCGCGCGGCGTCGCACTTGCCGAGGGTCGATTCCATCGGCGGTAGCGCGGCTGGCGTCTATGTGAACAACGAAGTGCGCGTGGCATCGCTCTTCCGCGGCGTCTCCCTTTCGGATTTTGATTCCAAGGTTCGGAACCTCTTCTTCAACCTAAAAAAAGAGTGGGACAACATTCCCTTCGAGGTCGTGAACGACGGCGAGGTCACAGCGCTGGCCGGTTCAATGTCGATGGGCGAAAACGCGGTATTCGGCCTCTCTATGGGGACCAGCGAGGCCGTTGGCTACGTCACGCCCGACGGAAACATTACCCCGTGGCTCAACGAACTGGCCTTTGCGCCGGTCGACTATCGCGAGGATGCGCCGGTCGATGAATGGTCGGGCGACCTCGGTTGCGGCGTACAGTATTTTTCGCAACAGGCCGTGGCGCGGCTCGTCCCAGCGGCGGGCATCGAACTCCCCGCCGACATGCCGTTCCCCGAACAGCTCGTCGAGGTGCAAAAGCTCATGGCCGAAGGCGACGAACGCGCGGCAAAAATCTACTCCACCATCGGAACCTACCTCGGCTACAGCATTGCGCACTACGCCGAGTTTTATACCATCCGTAAAATGTTATTGCTCGGCCGTGTGACCAGTGGGCAGGGCGGGAGCCTTATTATTGAAAAGGCGGAGGAAGTGCTCGGTGCGCTGTTTCCGGAACTCGCCGAGCAGATTGAAATCGTTACCCCGAACGAGCAGGACAAGCGGCACGGCCAGGCCGTTGCCGCCGCAAGCCTTCCACGGATTGGAGATAATTAAATGAATCCATACCTCAAGTTTGTTGAAAATATTCAAGCCGGAATCAAAGAAGCACTTGAAATTACCGTAGCCGGAAAAACGGAACGGATTGAAGCTGACTCTAAGGTACTGTTATTTTCGCCACATCCAGATGACGAATGTATTACGGGTCTTTTGCCGTTGCGCCTAATGCGTGAACTTGGCAAGCAGATCGTCAATGTTCCGGTAACCTTTGGCAGCAATACAGAGCGTCAGGCGGGACGGGCTCAGGAACTCGAAAATGCCTGTACTTATCTCGGTTGGGAAAGTCTTCCAGGATTAAAAGATTTTCAAGCACTGGAAGTTGCCGACATCGTCGGAATATTAAAAACAAGCCGCCCCGAAATTATTTTTATGCCGCATTCTAAGGATTGGAATTCTCGGCATATTTCCACCCACTTTCTGGTCGTCGATGCGCTCAAGCAGATGGACTCCGATTTTTCATGTTCCGTGGTCGAAACCGAATTCTGGGGCGCGATGGACGACCCCAACCTAATGATCGAGGCCGATGCAGAGACGGTGGCCGATCTCGTGGCGGCGACTTCGCTGCACACTGAAGAGGTGGCTCGCAACCCCTACCATCTATTGCTTCCCGCGTGGATGCAGGACAACCTGCGGCGCGGCGGCGAACTGGTCGGCGGGCAGGGCGGGGTAGTGCCGGACTTTAGTTTCGCCACGCTTTATCGCCTGCGAAAATGGCAGGACGGACAATTTACCAACCTTCTTGAAGAAGGAAAAATGATCCCGATGGGAGCAAAATATTTAAAGGAGGTTTTCTCGTGGAAGTGATCATTAAATCAGATGCACAGACCGGAAGCATTGCGGCAGCGCGAGTGGTGGCGCGGTTAGTACGCGAAAAACCAAACGCAGTACTGGGACTGGCGACAGGTAGCACGCCGCTAACGCTCTACAAAGAGCTGATCCGACTACACCGAGAGGACGGCCTGGATTTCAGCGCAGTCACCACCTTCAACCTCGATGAATATATCGGACTGGAAAAGGAACACCCGCAATCGTATTACACCTTTATGTGGGAAAACCTCTTTAGCCAAATCAACATCCAGCCCGAAAAGGTCCACCTTCCTGACGGCATGACCCAAGATGTCCCGGCAAGCTGCGCGGTCTACGAGCGGGAAATTATTAACGCGGGGGGTATCGATCTACAGGTGCTCGGCATCGGCTCCGACGGACACATCGGCTTCAACGAGCCGACCTCCTCGTTCGCATCGCGCACGCGCATCAAGACGCTCACTCAACAGACCGTGGCCGACAATGCGCGCTTCTTCGATGGCGACGAGGCGAAAGTTCCGCACCACTGCATTACAATGGGGATCGGCACGATCATGGATGCGCGGATGAATCTCATGCTAGCCTTCGGTACGGGCAAGGCCGAGGCCATTGCCGCCACGATCGAGGGGCCAGTAGCCTCGATGATGCCCGCCTCGATCCTCCAGCACCACCCGGCGGCTAAGGTTTTTATCGACGAAGCCGCCGCCTCTGCGCTAAAACTATTCGATTACTATCGGTGGGTCTACGACGGCAAGCCGGATTGGCAGAAGGATGCGTAGAGAGCCGTCGAAAATCAACTTTTAGACCTTTAATTTATCTTAAAAAAAAGGAGTTACAATGGAATCAAATGAACTTCTGGGTGTGGCATCTTTGCTGCAAACCATTGACTGGATCGTGATCGGGGTTTTCTTTGTCATGGTGATCGGCATCGGCCTGATGGCGGCGCGGACGGCAGGGAAGAACACGGATGAATTTTTCTTGGGCGGCCGCGGCATGCCGTGGTGGCTATTAGGGGTTTCAATGGTGGCCTGCACGTTTAGCTGCGACACACCAAACCTCGTGACGGATCTGGTCCGTGGCGGCGGGGTTACGGCCAACTGGGCTTGGTGGGCGTTTTTGATTACGGGTATGGTGACGGTCTTTATCTATGCGCAGCTCTGGCGGCGTTCGAAGGTAATGACCGACCTTGAATTCTATGAATTGCGCTATAGCGGTAAACCGGCCGCATTCCTACGCGGTTTCCGGGCGATCTACCTCGGCATTTTCTTTAACTGTTTGATTATGGGAACGGTCACCTTGGCGGCTATTAAGATTGGCCAGATTATTTTTAATATCGATCCGTTACCCACCGTGATCTTTGCCTCAATCGGCGTGGTGATCTATGCGACGGCGGGCGGCATTAAAGGCTGTATTTGGGCCGACTTTTTCCAATATTCGATCGCCATGTTCGGTGCGGTCTACGCGGCATTTGTTGCGGTTGGCCAACCTGAAGTGGGAGGGTTGCGCGCGCTGTTGACCCATGAAGCCGTTGTTTCGAAGTTGAGCGTAATGCCCGACTTTTCATGCTGGCTCTCCTGGGTTCCGCTGTTACTGATTCCGGTGGCCGTCCAATGGTGGGCGGTTTGGTATCCAGGCGCCGAACCCGGCGGCGGTGGGTATATTGCCCAACGTATGCTGGCGGCAAAGGACGAAAAAAACGCCATCGGCGCCACCCTGTTTTTTAATTTCATGCACTATGCCATGCGCCCATGGCCATGGATCATCGTCGCACTGGCCTCGATTATTTGCTACCCAACACTAGCGGACATCCATGCCGCATTCCCGAACATCGACCCAACCTACCTCAAGGAGGACATTGCCTATCCGGCCATGATTTCCCGTTTGGGTCCGGGCTTCCTCGGGCTGGTCGTGGCCTCGCTGATCGCGGCCTACATGTCGACCATCGGCACCCATCTCAACTGGGGCTCCTCCTATGTGGTAAACGATTTCTACGCCCGGTTTATCCGCAAGAACGCCGGCCAGAAAGAGCAGATTATGGTCGCACGCATCATGACCGTTCTGTTGATGGTCTTTGCCGGTGTCATTGCCCTTAAATTCTTGCAGAACGCCGGACAGGCTTTCAAGTTTCTGTTGCTCTCCGGCGCAGGGACGGGCGCAATTTATCTATTGCGCTGGTTCTGGCATCGCATCAACGCTTGGACGGAAATCGCCGGAATGGTCGCCGCGTCAATCGTGGCCATTTGGATTATTGCCGGCCCCGGTGAAGAGGGAACCAAGCGATGGATCGTCGACTACAAGTCGGTTCAGAATTTTGTGCAGGTGGTTGATCAACCGGCCGTTGCTTCTGCCATTGAAGAACAGCAGGCAAAAACACAGCCGCTTATTGATGTATTGGCCGGGGAAGTGGAGACCCTTCGCGGCGACGATTCGCAGAATGGGCTTTATCGCGAAAAGTTTCATACGCTGGCTGAGCTAAAGGCTGGAAACACAACGCTGGCTCTGTTTAAAGCCCAGAGCCCAGAAACACTGGCTCTTGCTGAAGAACAGCTCAAGGCGACGGATGAAGATAGCGAGTCGGTTGCCTTAATCAAAAAGGGTAAAATCTACGTCTATGATGCGCGCGTGGACAACCTCGTCTTCCCTGTTCAGCTGTTGATCTGTGTTGGTTTTGTGACGCTGGCATGGTTGTTGACGACCCTGCTGACCCCACCATCGGAGACATCGACCCTGCGTAACTTCTATAAGCTTTGCCATCCGGGCGGCCCCGGCTGGAAAAAGGTGGTGCTCAATGCCCGCGCCGATGGCGAGGAGATTGACCAGAAGGATGGCATCACTGATTGGAAGCTCCCGATCCAGCTCCTGTGCGTATTCCTCGGGTGCGTGGCGATCTATAGTTCGCTCTTTGCGGTAGGAAACTTTATCTATGGAAATCTGCTCGGTGGTGCGCTGATGTCGGTACTAGCGGCGAGCGCCATGGTGGTGCTGTTCCGGTCGTTTGGTAAATTGGGTGCAGAATAAACCGGAGTAGTTGAGAATGAGTCTAAACCGTAAGGAATTCCTATGGGCATCCGCGCTGGCGGCTGGAGCGGTTCCAATGACGGGAAGCGCGGGGCTTTTCCGTAGTAACCGCCAAAATATGTGCGGCTTTGCCGCGCCACCGATAGATAAAGTGCGGGTCGGAATCATTGGGCTGGGTATGCGCGGAGCGGGGGCCGTTCAAAGACTCTCCAAGATCCGCGATGTGGAAATCGTGGCCCTGTGCGACCTGCTCGAAGAGAAGGTTGTTCGCGGCCAAAAGCTACTGGTTAATGCCGGACGAAATCCAGCCAAGGTCTTTTCAGGAACGGAAGAAGCTTGGAAGGGTCTGGTGGCACTGGATCTGGATTTGGTCTATATCGTGACCCCGTGGCGGCTGCATGTGCCCATGGCGGTGCACGCCATGAAAAATGGCAAGCATACTGCCGTTGAGGTTCCTGCCAGCGTTACGATCGAAGAGAGCTGGGAACTCGTCGAGACCTCGGAGAAAACAGGTAAGCATTGCATGATGCTTGAAAACTGTTGCTACGACTTCTTCGAACTTCAGACCTTTAACATGGTGCGGCAAGGCGTATTCGGCGAGTTGACCCATGCGGAGGGGGCGTATATCCACAACCTTTGCACGCTGATTACAAACGAGAGGGGGCAGGGTTCCTATCAGGGCCAGTGGCGCCTTTCCCAGAATATTGGACGGAACGGAAACCTCTATCCCACCCATGGACTGGGTCCTGTTTCGCAATGCCTAGATATTAACCGCGGGAACAAATATGACCACCTCGTCTCGATGTCTAGCCAAGAGGCGGCCTTCTCCGAATGGGCGAGGGGAAATAATAAAAAATATGCAGGCATCGAAAACTACCGCGGCGACATGAACACCACGCTGATCAAGTGCGCCAAGGGGCAGACCATTATGATCCAGCACGATGTCAGTTCGCCGCGACCCTACAGCCGCATTCATATGCTTCAGGGAACTAAGGGCATTGCGCGCAAGTATCCGGAGCAGCGCATTGCGCTGGCCAACCATCACCACGGGCACACGTGGCTCAACTCGGCGGAGATGAAAGCGGTGGCGGCGAAGTATGAACATCCACTCTCCCGTACGATCGGAACAATCGCCAAAAAAGTAGGCGGCCACGGCGGTATGGATTTTATTATGGATTACCGGCTAATCTACTGCCTGAAGAACGGGTTGCCGCTCGACCAAGATGTCTACGATGCCGCCGCCTGGAGCTCCATCGTTCCGCTGAGCATCGAATCGGTTGCTCAGAAGGGATGGACGGTCGAGATCCCCGACTTCACCCGTGGTGCATGGAAAACCAATACCCCGCTCGGTATCGTGGATGTCGATCCAACCAAGCTGCCCCTGCTCAATGCAAAAAACATTGGATACCAAACCCATGGCGTCACGTGATGCGAAAAAGAATCAGATGAAAAAATGGATCTTGAGGGGAGTATTGATTTTGCTCGCAGGTCATGCCGTTGCCGAGGAGTGGAATGACTTAAATGTATTGCAGGTCCACCGCGAAGCTCCGCATTCGACGATGATGATTTATCCCGATGCAAAAGCGGCGCTGGAATATGACCGCACCACGTCGCCCTGGTTCCAATCGCTCAATGGCGAGTGGAAGTTTAATTGGGTAAAGTCGCCCGTCGACCGGCCTACTAATTTCTTCAAACCCGCTTTTGATGTCAGTGGATGGGGAACGATCCCGGTTCCATCCAACTGGCAGATGGAGGGGCATGGGTTAAAAATCTACGTAAACCATCCCTATGCCTTCCCAAAGAATCCCCCCCACGCACCGACGGAATGGAACCCCGTTGGATCCTACCGCCGCACCTTCGAGGTTCCTAAGGATTGGAACGATCGAGAAACGTTTATTGTTTTCGATGGAGTTGATTCGGCCTTCTACCTTTGGATCAACGGCAAAAAGGTGGGCTATTCGCAGGGCAGCCGCACCCCAGCCGAATTTAATATCACCCCCTATCTTAAGTCCGGCAAGAATGTGCTGGCGGTGGAGGTCTACCGCTGGTCCGATGGCTCCTACCTGGAGTGCCAAGACTTTTGGCGGCTCTCGGGCATCTATCGCGAGGTCTACCTTTGGAGCACGGCCCCATCCCACATCCGCGACTTCACGGTCGTGACCGAACTCGATGAGAACTACAAGGATGCGGTGTTGAAAGTCGATGTGGATCTTCAGAGTCCTATTGGTGTGGTGGATTTAGAGCTGCTCGATGCAGACGGAAAGAGCCTATTCGTAAAACAGTCGGCGGGGCATTTTTCGATTCCGGTTTCCAATCCCCGAAAATGGAGTGCGGAGGATCCCTATCTCTACACCGCATTGCTCACGCTCAAGGATGCGACCGGAAAAACGATTGAAGTGATTCCCCAGCGCGTTGGATTCCGAACCGTAGAAATCAAGGAGAGTCATTTTTGCGTGAACGGGATTCCCGTGCTGATCAAGGGCGTCAACCGCCACGAGCACCATGCCGACAAAGGTCACACCGTCGACCGCGAATCAATGCTCCGCGATATTCAGCTCCTTAAGGAAAACAACTTTAATGCCGTGCGCACCAGTCACTATCCCAACATGCCGATGTGGTACGACCTGTGCGATCAATATGGCATCATGCTCTGGGACGAAGCCAACATTGAATCGCATGGCATGGGCTATGGCCCAGAATCGCTCGCCAAGCAGCCGGAATGGAAAGCCGCGCATCTTGACCGCATCCAGCGCATGGTCGAGCGCGATAAAAACCATGCCTCGATCATCACTTGGTCGATGGGTAATGAGGCGGGCGATGGTATCAATTTCGACGCCTGCTATGACTGGATCAAGGAAAATGATCCCACCCGTCCGGTGCATCACGAACGGGCCACGGGTGATTTCAGGAATACCGATATTTTCAACAAGATGTATTCCAGACCGAACCAGATTCGCAAATACATGCGAAGCGATACGGGGAAGCCCTACATTATCTGCGAATACATGCACGCCATGGGCAACTCCACCGGAGGCGCGAAGCAATACTGGGATCTGTTTTATGAAGACAATACCGCGCAAGGCGGTTTTGTCTGGGACTGGATAGATCAGGGGCTACGCACGCCGGTTCCTTCCGAATTTAAAAAGAATATCGGCAAGGGGCCGGTCAAGGAAACCTTCTTTGCCTATGGCGGCTGGTTCGAAAACCCGGCGGGTGTGTACAATGATGGAAACTTCTGCATGAACGGGTTGATCGACGCTGACCAGGTGCCACATCCTGGCGCCTATGCCATGAAATATCTCCAGCGCAACGTCCATGTGTCAGCGGTCGATTTGGCGGAAGGGGAAATAAAAATTAAAAACGGGTTCGATTTTATCCCGCTCGGAGAGACCCTTTCTGGACATTGGAAGATCGAAGCTAACGGCAAGCTGTTTTCGGAAGGAAACATTCCAATGGCCGGAATCGCGCCGCGTTCAGAAAGAACCATTTCGCTCGACCTCCCCAAAATTATTCCTGAGAGGGGAACCGAATATTTTCTAACGCTAAAATTTCGTGCGAAAAAAAACTACCACCCACTAGTTCAAGAGGGCTACCTGCTGGCATGGGATCAGTTTAAACTTCCGCAGGAAAAACCGATGGTCCGCGCTGTGACCAAGGGAAGGGTTTCGATCGATGAATCTGCTACCACGATTGTGGTGAAGGGCAAGGGTTTCAACGTGGCCTTCGACAAAGGAAGCGGAACGATGACTTCGTACACCGCGAATGGATTGGATTTAATCGTCGAGGGCGGGCGAGCCGACCTTTCGCGTGCGCAAAACGACAACGAACGGAGGCAATGGCCCAGGCATAATCCTGCGTGGGATATCGCCGGAGAAAACGCCGTAGTTGAAAACGTGGAGGTTAACGAGTCCGACCACTCAGCACGCATCGTGGTTCGTAAAAAATTACCGGATGTGCGCGGCGGTTTTTCAGCCATCTACACCGTACTTGGCAGCGGGGAAGTAGTGGTCGAGGTGGCCTTTGATTTTGGAAAAACAGAAGAGGCCATACGCCCTCCGCTACGGATCGGCATGGAGTGGAAGATTCCTGCGGCATTTGAAAATATAGCTTGGTATGGCCGCGGCGGGGAAACCTATGCGGGGCGTGATTTTAATCTTATTGGCCTTTTCAGCGGAACGGTCGATGGTCTGTGGACCGACTATTCCCGCCCTCAGGAAAATGGCAACAAAACCGCCGTGCGCTGGGTTGCATTGACTAATGAAAATGGCGATGGCCTGCTTGTTTCGGCGGAAGGCACCCCGTTGGGAATGGGCGCACGGCACTATAGCCAGCAAACCATGCGCGATTCCGATTATAGTTTCCAGATGGAGCGCTCAAACGATATTTTCCTGAATATCGATGCGGCGCAAAGCGGGGTTGGCGGAATTACTTCATGGGGAGCCCTGCCGCTCGAAAAATACCGTTTGAATGCCAAAACATATCACTATACCTACCGCCTGATTCCGCTTTTCGGCAAGGTCGACAAGGCACTATCCAGCCAGTCTGCATTCATTAAATCGGACATCAAAATGCTAAAAAACGACCCTTCCTTTTAAAACACTTGAACACGGAGAAAATTATGGAACCACTCAAAAAAATCGCCGCGGCCTTCCAATGCCCCGGTAAATTTCTGGATGCAAAGCCGTACGGATCGGGGCACATCAACGATACCTACCAGATGGTCTTTAATGAAGAGGGTCGGGAGGTGCGCTATATCCTCCAGCGGGTAAATCACAACCTCTTTAAGAACGTGCCCGGCCTGATGGACAATATTAGTGCGGTGACCCGTCATCAGCGCAAGAAGTTTGAGGCCGCCGGAGCGGGGGATCTAGATCGTCGCGTGCTGACATTGGTTCCGACGATGGATGAAAAGGATTTTCATCGGGATGAAGAGGGCAATTTCTGGCGTACCTACGTTTTTGTGGAAGGGGCGATGGGGATCGATGTGATCGAAAATACCGGACAGGCCTATGAATCGGCCAAGGCCTTTGGCGAGTTCCAGTGCCAGCTGGCCGACCTGCCAGGACGCCTGCACGAAACCATTCCAAACTTCCACCACACGCGCTCACGCTACGACACCCTGATGGAGGCCATTGCGGCCGACCCCTTCAACCGCGCGGCGGATGTGAAGGCCGATATCGAGTTTGCAGTGGCGAGAGAGGGACTGGTGGATACCGTGCTCGACCTGCTCGCTTCCGGCGAGCTTCCCGAGCGTGTTACGCATAACGACACCAAGCTCAATAATGTACTGATCGATACCACGACAGGGAAGGGAATGTGCGTGATCGATCTCGACACCGTCATGCCCGGTTCGGTGCTCTACGATTTCGGCGACATGGTGCGCAGTGCCACGACACAGGCGGAAGAGGATGAGGCAGATCTGTCCAAAATCGAAATGAATATCGACTATTTCGAGGCGCTGGTGAAGGGTTATATGGAAACCGCATCAGGCTTCTTGGTTCCAAAGGAAAAGGAGCTTCTTCCCATATCTGGAAACCTCATCACCTTCGAAATCGGTTTGCGATTTTTGACCGATTATCTTCAAGGTGACACCTATTTTAAAACACATCGTGAAGGGCAAAATATGGATCGGTGTCGAAAGCAGTTCAAAATGGTTCAATCCATGGAAGAGCAGATGGATGCCATGCGAAAAATTGTAGAGGGGAAATAATGAAAGTTTTAGTAACAGGTGGGGCTGGGTTTATTGGGAGTCATATTGTTGAACATTTTCAAGGGAAGGCGGACGTGCGCGTGCTTGATAATCTGCGTAGCGGCTATCGCAAAAATCTTCAGGGATTGGAACATGAATTTATCGAAGGCTCCATCACCGATCGCGCAGTGGTGAAGAAGGCCGTCGAAGGCATCGACTATATCTTCCACATGGCGGCAATGATCAGCGTGCCGGAATCGATGGAAAAGCCGACGGAGTGCGTCGAGATTAACACCATCGGCACGTTGGTAGTGCTAGAAGAGGCGGCTCGGGCGGGCGTCAAGAAAATGTGCTTTTCTAGCTCGGCCGCGAACTATGGCGATAACCCCGTAGTGCCAAAAATTGAAACGATGCTTCCCGAACCCAAAAGTCCATACGCTATCACCAAGCTCGATGGCGAATACTACTGCGATATGTTTTCGAGTGAAGGAAAACTTGCCACTGGCGTTATGCGATACTTCAACGTTTTTGGCCCCCGCCAGGATCCCGGCAGCGCCTACGCCGCCGCCGTCCCGATCTTCATCGACAAAGCCGCGAAGGGCGAAACCATCACTATTTTTGGTGATGGCGAGCAGACCCGCGACTTTATCTATGTGAAAGATATTGTGGCCGCCAACGTATTTCTTGCCATGAACCCGACCGAATCCGGCTTCTACAACGTCGCCTACGGCGGCCGCCTCACGATCAACGACCTCGCAAAAAAGATTATTGAACTAACGGGGTCGTCATCGAAAATTGAATATGCACCTGAACGCGCGGGGGATGTGAAGCATTCCATGGCTTCTGTCGAAAAAATTAAAGCGGTGGGCTTTAAGGTGACCTCCAGTTTTGAGGAAGGACTTCGAGATACAATCGATTTTTTTATTAAGAAATAACCTCTTAATATAAAAGACTTCCAAAAATTCCTTTTCCCGGATTAGAGAAGTTCAACCGTGCTGTTTTGACGAAGCAGGCGGGCGGAGATTTCTTGTGTCGTGGAGTTCCAATCCTAGGAAAAAGGGAGCGACATTCCACATAGTTCTGATACATTCCCCCGATGTTTCCAGTGTTTGGAAGAGGACGGAGTGAGATTGAATGAGACACCGCAAAAAAGATGAATGGCTAAAGATGGGCGTCGTGATCGGCGAAGAGGTTGATCCTTCTCGTATGGCCAAGGATGTGATCCTTCATCCCGGATGTCGTATTCAAGGAGCTAAAACATCCATTGGCTCGGGATGTGTTATTGGAGCCGAAGCTCCTGCTATGATCCAAAATTGTCAGTTGGGACGGAATGTTAAACTGAAGGGGGGCTACTTTTCCGACTCAACCTTTTTTGATGGCGCCAACATGGGAAGTGGGGCACATATTCGTGCTGGAACGATTTTGGAAGAGGAAGCTGGAGGGGCTCACACGGTTGGACTCAAACAGACCCTTCTCCTGCCGTTCGTCACACTGGGTAGTCTAATCAATTTTTGCGATCTGCTTATGGCGGGCGGAACCAGTCGTAAAGACCACAGTGAAGTCGGCTCATCGTATATCCATTTTAACTACACCCCCCATCAAGACAAAGCCACGGCTTCGCTTATTGGTGATGTTCCACAAGGCGTATTTCTTGCCCAAAAACCTATTTTTCTTGGAGGACAAGGGGGATTAGTTGGTCCTGCCCGCATCGCCTATGGTTCCGTCGTGGCGGCGGGTGGAATCTGTCGAAAGGATCTCTTCGAGGAAAATAAACTCCATATTCCTGCCACACCGAAACAGGGAACCCGATCCTATGAAATCGGCGTCTATCGTGGAATCGATCGTATTGTGAAGAACAATCTTGTCTATATCGGGAATATTATGGCCCTGCGTGAGTGGTATCGCAAAGTACGCCGTCCGCTCATGTGCCGCGATACATTTGATAAAGCCTGCCTGAACGGCGGGCTAAAAAACCTCGATCTCGTATTGGCTGAGCGCATCAAGCGTCTGGGCGACTTTGCCGCCAAGCTGGAATATTCATTCCACTATCTGGAAGCCCACGGGGGCTCCGAAGAAATGATTGAAACACAAAAGCGGTTTCATGCGGGATGGCCGACTCTGAAAAATGAATTGGAGCAAATGACTTTACCTGCCCCCTCCGCCTTTCTTCAAAGGCTTGAAAATATTCATCAGGAAGAATCCTATATTCAAACGATTCAATCCCTGAAAGAGGATGCGCGAGAAG
Source organism: Pontiella sp. (assembly GCA_029939385.1). GTDB lineage: Bacteria > Verrucomicrobiota > Kiritimatiellia > Kiritimatiellales > Pontiellaceae > Pontiella. The sequence continues at coordinate 20,120 of JAOZSZ010000002.1, forward strand.
TGGGGCAACTATGGTTACAATCTATCGTCGATAAAATTGCACAACTTTGGAGATAAAAATTATGGGTGAATTATTTGGAACAGATGGGGTTCGCGGGATGGCGAATGAGGGAAGTATGACCGTAGAAATGGTGTTGCAGATTGGGCGAGCTACGGCGTATGCCTGCAAAGAACATCATTCAGAAAAGGGAATCCGGCCTCGTATTATTATTGGAAAAGATACCCGATTAAGCGGTTATATGCTCGAAAATGCACTAACGGCAGGCATCACTTCGATGGGTGTGGATGTCCTTTTGCTGGGTCCGGTCCCCACTCCTGCCGTGGCCTTTATTACCCAGAGCATGCGCGCCGACGCAGGCATCGTGATTTCAGCATCGCACAATCCTTATTTTGATAATGGGATCAAGATTTTTTCAAGAACGGGCTATAAGCTTCCCGATGAAATGGAGGCTGAAATTGAAAATCTTGTGCTGACGGGACGGATTAATAATATTCGGCCGGTGGCACAAGAGGTGGGCAAAGCCAAGCGCATCGATGATGCGATGGGGCGTTATATTGAATTCTGTAAAAATACATTTCCGGACGGGATGACACTCGACGGTATGAAGGTGGTTCTTGATTGCTCCAATGGGGCGACCTACAAATGTGCGCCCCTCATTTTTTCTGAGCTAGGTGCTGACGTAACCACGATTCATGCAAAGCCTAATGGTACGAATATTAATGATCGTTGCGGCTCGCAACACACACAGGACTTGCGCACTAAAGTGAAGGGGCTAGACGCTAATGTAGGCTTGGCTTTCGATGGGGATGGAGATCGCTTAATTGTTGTCGATGAAAAGGGGAACGAGTTGACAGGGGATCAGATTATCGCCATCTGCACCAAGTACTATAAAGATAAAGGCTTGTTAAAAAATAATTTAGTGGTGGGAACGGTGATGAGTAACATCGGTTTCCATATTGCGCTTAAAGAGTTAGGCATTAAAACTGAGGTTTCTGATGTTGGCGACCGTTGTGTGTTGGAGCTGATGCAGAAGCATGATGCCGTGCTGGGCGGAGAGGATTCGGGGCATATTATTTTCCATAATCATCATACAACCGGCGATGGCATTGTCTCGGCCCTTCAGTTGCTGGCGATTATGCGGGAAACCGGAACGCCGCTCTCTGATTTGGCCCAAGTGATGAAAGTATTTCCTCAAGTTTTGATTAATGTGGAGGTCTCGGAAAAACCGAATATTTCTGAAATTGAAAAATTGAAGGAAGCAATCATTACCGCCGAAGCTGAACTAGGAAGTAAAGGGCGTGTGCTCATTCGCTACTCGGGAACTCAGCCCATGTGCCGTGTAATGGTTGAGGGCCCCACTCCTGAGCAAACTACAGAAATCGCCGAACGACTTGTTGCGGTTGTTAAAGAGACCATCGGCTAAAATCCCACCCCGATTGAATTTGTGCTTCAGGAGTTATTTTAGGAAAAATATTAAAAATTTGGAATTACTATGGAAACCATTCTTCAAGCTGAAAACATTGAACGCTGTTATACCATCGGAAAAACAACCTTGAATGTTTTGAAAGGGGTTTCACTCGAAATAAAAGCAGGGGAAACCGTTGCGATTATGGGGGAGAGTGGGTCGGGAAAAAGTACCTTATTGCATGTGCTTGGCGGATTGGATACGCCAAAGGCTGGAAGCGTCCACTTTATGGGGAAAAGTGTTTATGGCATGTCCGCTGCGCGGCGAGCACGCTTCCGGGCTCAAAATACGGGTTTTGTTTTTCAGTCATTCCACCTTTTACCGGAATTAGACATTCTTGAAAATGTAGCACTCCCGGCTATGACACAACGTTCAACTGGAAATGCAAAGGAACGTGCCGCAGAACTTTTAAAAGAAGTTGGATTAGGCGAACGCATTGGCCATCGCCCTCAAGAGCTCTCGGGAGGCGAACAACAACGAGTCGCCCTGGCTCGGGCGCTCATGAATGAACCCGACCTTATTTTTGCCGATGAGCCAACCGGAAATCTAGACTCAAAAACCGGGGATAAAGTTTTGCATTATTTGTTTCAACTGGCTGTAGGGAGAGGGCATACTCTTGTGCTTGTTACCCATAATGAGACCGTAGCTGCGCGGTGTTCGCGCCAACTTCTTCTGAAGGATGGACTTTTAATTTAATTGAGGACGAATAGATGAAAATTTTTTTAAGCGACAAACTGGTTGATGAAAAAGATGCCACGGTATCTGTGTTTGATCATGGATTACTCTATGGAGATGGGATTTTTGAAGGCATTCGTGCATATAATAGCCGTGTATTCCTTTTGGATGAGCATATTGATCGTCTTTACGATTCGGCTAAAGCCATTGCTCTCGAAATCCCCATGAGTAAACAAGAAATGTCAGAAGCCGTCGTTAACACGTGCAAGGCAAATCATATTTCAGATGGCTATATTCGGTTGATTGTAACGCGCGGGAAAGGGACGCTGGGGTTAAATCCTTTTCTCTGCGAAAAGGCGATGGTCATCATTATTGCAGCTAAAATTCAGCTCTATCCAAAATCGTTCTACGAAACTGGACTTAAAATTGTGACCGTGGGAACGATACGAAACCATTCAGAAGCAATTAATCCACGTATTAAAAGCCTCAATTATCTAAACAACATTATGGCAAAAATCGAGGCTATTAACTCCGGTTGCGAAGAGTGCTTAATGCTCAATTCGCAGGGTCAAGTGGCCGAGGCTTCAGGCGACAATATCTTCGTGATTAAAAAGGGTGTAATCACTACACCACCAAGCTGGTGCGGTGCGCTAGAAGGACTGACTCGCAACAAGGTCATGGAACTTGCTCGGGAAAAAGGATACGAAGTTCGCGAAGATGTATTGGCGCGTTACGATCTCTATGTGGCGGATGAAGTATTTCTGACGGGAACCGCCGCTGAAATTATTTCGGTAATCGATATCGATAAACGTCAAATCGGAACTGGAAAACCCGGAAAAGTGACCGCTGAACTTAGCGCTCTCTATACGGAATGCGTTCGTTCGGAAGGGACTCCGATTTCTTAAGCCCACTTTATGCCTACAGTTGCATAGTAAAAAGATTGTACAGAGTAATATCCCAACGAACTACTTTTTCCGTTGTCGGATACTTAAACGGGAATGGGCCATGAAATGTGAAAGTTGCCAAAAAGAAGAAGCAACCATTCATCTAACTCAAGTGATTGATGGTACGGTGAAAAAACTTAATTTGTGTCAAGTTTGCGCCCAAAAAAATGGGATTGACCTCAATTCACCGATTTCAATTACGGATGTGTTGCTGGGTCTCGGAGCTCAAATGCAATCAACATCGCCTTCTGCAACGGAGTTTGATCTCTCATGTAGCCGTTGTCAAATGACACGTACTGAGTTCAAAAAACGGGCGCGACTCGGTTGTCCTGAATGCTATAATGCTTTTATGGGCGAACTCAGTTCTTTAACCAAGGCCATGCACCATAGCGGACAACATATGGGCAAAATTCCTGCGCGCCAAGGCAATAAAACACGCATCACCGCTCAGATCGCCGCACTACAAAAAGAGCTTAAAGCGTCCATTATTAAAGAGCAGTACGAAGTGGCCGCTAACTTGCGAGACAAAATCAAGGCGCTAAAGGAAAGTGTCCAATCTCTTGAAAATGGAGAATCTAATGACACTTGATGATATGGTAGGACGGCACGGGAGCTGGCTCGAGGCAGGGACCAATGAAGGCCCGGTCATTAGCAGCCGAATCCGACTTGCACGTAATATTGAAGAGTACTCTTTTTCGGACTGGGCAAGTGAAGATGATAAATTGCTTATCTGGGAGCGAGCCAGTTCTGTCTTTGAATCCATGGAGGATTCTTTTATTTGTTGGGGTATGGGAGAAACCTCCTCACTCGATAAAGAGATTCTGTTTGAACGCCATTTGATTAGCCAAGAATTAGCGATAAAAGAAAAGGGGTGTGGAGTTTTTGTTTCTCCGAATGAGTGTCTCTCCATCATGATTAACGAGGAAGACCATATACGCATTCAATCCTTGCAACCGGGTCTTAATCTGAAAGCGGCATGGCTTGCTGCAGATCAAATGGATGACCAATTAGAGTCTGAACTTACCTATGCATTCTCTCCAAAGCTTGGCTATTTAACGTCGTGTCCATCGAATGTCGGAACAGGAATGCGTGCATCGGTAATGTTGCACCTTCCTGGCCTAGTACTCATGGAGGAAATGGATCCCATTATTAATGGGATTTCAAAAATTGGTTTAGCCGTTCGAGGTATGTGGGGAGAGGGAACTGAAGCGGCGGGAAATATGTTTCAGATCTCTAATCAAATTACGTTGGGTCGGCGCGAGGATGAGATTATTGACCACCTTGAACAAATTGTTCTTGAACTTATTGAGCATGAAAACAATGCCCGCATTCGACTCATGAATGATCGAGCCCTGGTGATTGAAGATCACGTAGCTCGTGCTTTTGGCGTTCTCTCTAATGCGAGAATGGTGACCAGTAGTGAAGCACTAAATTTACTCTCAACCTTGCGGCTTGGACTCGATCTCGACATGATTAACCAGTTTTCTCGTAAGGAAATTGATACGTTATTTATTGCGATCCAGCCGGCTCATTTACAAAAATTAGAGAACAAAGATCTCAAGCCCGAGGAACGTGATATTGTGCGAGCTGAGATGTTACGTAACTTTATGGACCATGCTACCGAGAATGACGGCTCAGATTAATTAGGATTTATTATGGATAATTTTACACCACGGGCACAACAAGTACTTCAATTAGCACGTAAGGAAGCGGACCGTTTCAATCATGGTTATATTGGAACCGAACATATCCTGCTCGGTCTGATTGCCCTAGGTCACGGGGTTGCGGTTAATGCACTTCAATCATTAGGAATTGATCTTGCATCCGTTCGGATGGAAGTAGAGAAGGCGGTAGGTACGGGTCCTGAAACCAAAACAATTGGCAATATTCCTTTCACACCTCGCGCAAAGAAAGTGTTGGCACTTTCGGCGAGTGAGGCACGCGGACTGGGACATAGTTATGTCGGCACCGAACATATTTTGCTCGGGTTACTTAGAGAAGGGGAGGGTATTGCCGCGCGTGTACTTGAAAATCTTGGCGTTGATCTCGATGAGGCTCGTTATGAAATCATGAAAACCCTCGATCCCAATTATGATCCTTCTGCTGAAGGTGAATACGAAGAGGAAGAGGGACCAGGGGCTCCTTCCATGGGCCTTCCTCCACAACGGGGCAAAAATAAATCGAAAACACCCGCACTCAATACGTTTGGGCGCGACCTCACCCAATTAGCTAAAAAGGGTGAGCTTGACCCCGTCATTGGGCGGAAGGATGAGATTGAACGTGTTATTCAAATCCTTTGCCGCCGAACAAAAAATAACCCCGTTCTTCTCGGTGAGGCCGGTGTTGGAAAGACGGCGATCGCGGAAGGACTTGCTCAAATTATTAACGATAGTGCCGTGCCGGATTTACTTATTGATAAAAAAGTAATCACGCTTGATCTTGCATTAATGGTGGCCGGCACCAAGTACCGCGGCCAGTTCGAGGAGCGGATTAAGGCGGTGATGGATGAGATCCGAAAAGAAAAAAATGTTCTTCTATTCCTTGATGAACTACACACGATCGTAGGTGCGGGGTCGGCGGAAGGCACCATGGACGCGGCAAACATTATTAAGCCTGCGTTATCCCGCGGCGAACTCCAGTGCATTGGCGCAACCACGCTTAAGGAATATCGAAAGTATATTGAAAAGGATGCGGCTCTCGAACGACGTTTCCAAACGGTTCATGTGAATGAACCATCGGTTGAAGATGCGGTTGAAATCATGCGAGGGCTTCGCGGAAAATATGAGGAACACCACCACGCCCAGTTTACCGATGAGGCACTCAAGGCGGCGGTTGAATATTCCGCGCGCTACCTCCCCGACCGATTCCTGCCCGACAAAGCGATCGACCTGATTGATGAAGCTGGAGCGCGGGCTCGTATTGGAAGCATGAGCCGTCCTCCAGAGCTCAAAAAGCTTGAAGAAAACATCCAGTCATTTGAAAAGAAAAAGAATGATGCTATTCATAAACAAAACTTTGAAGATGCGGCTAAATATCGAGATCAAGAACGTCAGACCAAGGAAAATCTGGATGCGCTACTCGATGAATGGCGCAAGAAACGCGATGAAAATGTCACGGTCGTAACCGACGAAGATATCATGGTTATCGTTTCCAAGTGGACAGGAATCCCATTAATGAAAAT
>JAOZSZ010000241.1 GCA_029939385.1 Pontiella sp.
ATCGTGTTCGTATAGGGCGGTGAGGGTTTCTCCGAGATCCCCTTCCATAATGCGGTCTAGCTTATAAATCGTGAGGCCGATACGGTGATCGGTAAGCCGATTTTGCGGAAAGTTATACGTACGAATTTTCTCAGAGCGATCGCCCGAACCCACCATTGATTTCCGTTCAGAAGCTTGTGCTTCTGCATTTTTGCGTTGCTCTTCATCGTAGATTCTTGCCCGAAGGACTTTCAGAGCGGCCGCTTTATTTTTGTGTTGCGAGCGTTCGTCCTGACATTGCACCACGGTGCCGGTTGGGATATGGGTGATGCGAATGGCGGAGTCGGTGGTGTTGACGTGCTGGCCTCCAGCTCCTTGCGCGCGGTAGGTATCGATCCGCAGATCTTCACTCCGGATCTCGATATCAACTTCTTCAACTTCGGCGAGTACAGCCACCGTGGCGGCGGAGGTATGCACACGGCCTTGTGTCTCGGTTTGGGGTACGCGTTGGACGCGATGGGTGCCGCCTTCATGCTTAAGTGCTTTATAAACATCTTCACCTTCGACGGAGAAGGAAACCTCTTTGTAGCCGCCGGATTCGGAGGGGCTGACATCTATAACGCGATGCTTCCATCCCTTGGTGTCGAAGTAGCGAGTATACATCCGATAGAGATCTCCACAGAAAATACCCGCTTCATCGCCGCCGATGCCAGCTCGGATTTCCATAATGACGTTGCGGTTGTCGGTGGGGTCGGGAGGGATGAGTGAAACCATCATTTTTCGTTCGGCAACGGGGAGGGTTTCCTCGAGCTCGGCAAGTTCCATTTCAGCCATTTCGCGCAACTCGGCGTCGGAAGAGGAATCGCTTAAGATGGCTTTGCTCTCGACGTGGGTATCAAGCAGGTTGAGATACTCTTTTGCACAGTCGGCGAGTTTCTTTTTGTGCGAGTACTCCTGCATGCACTCTTTCATTTTATTAGGATCGGCAGAAACCTCGGGTTGCGACATGCGTGTTTCGAGCTCACCAATCTTGGTTTCGAGTTGTTCGAGGTAGCGATGGTCAATCATGGGTTTTTCCGATTTAGGGTTGGATAAGGTCTAGACGCGAAAAAAGCCGAACCAGTTTGCACGGGTTCGGCCTTGTAAGAAGCAGTCGACTTAGTAAGTCCCTTCTGCGAAACGCTTATTGAAGCGATCCACACGGCCTTCTGTATCGATAAGCTTGGCACTCCCCGTAAAGAAGGGGTGGCAACTAGAGCAAGTGTTCACATGCATTTCCTTGATGGTCGAGCTGGTCTTAATCTCGTTTCCACAAGCGCAATGAATCATTGCTTCTCCATAATTTGGGTGAATATCATTTTTCATAATAAAAATCCTCGTGTTCAGTTGAGAGCGTGGGTTTTAAACAAACCGCACGGGGGTGGCAAGGCTAAGTTTCTGTTTTTTAAATAGAATGTTCTTCTTGTCGCACAATGCTTTGGGTACTTTTTTCAGGCTATGCAACAGTTTTTTTATAAAAAGCGGTCGTTGTTCGGCCGGGTTATCTTAGTCGGAGTGCTTCTGCTCATGCTTCCTGTCGGGAATGTATTAGGTCGCGGCATGACAGAAAGTCAACTGGCGCGGTTAAACCCACGGTCGGAAGTTACAAGTGTCTTGCTTCAAACGGTGAAAGAGCTGATGAAGAACGAGCAGCTCGAAGAGGCGTTGCCGTTTTTGGAGGAAATCTTGATTCGGCTCGATGGGGATGAAGATAAAAAGGCTCGTCAGACCTTGGCCTTCTCCCTTTATACGCTGGCGCATGGCCAGATGAAGCTGGGCAGATTTGCAGAGAGTGCCAAAAATTTCGTTAAATTTGTCGATACTTTTCCAGAAGACCCTCAATGGGGATCGGCTCAGGTATTGGCGGCGCAATGTTTTACCCTGCTTCAGCAGTGGCCGCAGGTTGAGGAGCAGGCGTCCAAAGGATTACTCAATCGGCGTCTCGCTTCGGATCTGAAGGTTCAGGCCACGCAACTTTTGGCAGAGTCGCTTTATCAGCAGGAAAAGTGGCTTAAGGCTCTTTCGCCGCTGGCCTCTCTTTTCCGTATGACGAAGCAGGAATCTATTCGTGCGGGGACCGCCGTGATGTTGGTGACCTGCTATGTTCGTTTGAACGATTTTGATAACCTTTTCAAGTTTTTGCCCTATTGCGACGAACGTTCTCGTTATGACGTGGGGCTGAATGTGGCTCTCCTCGAAGCGGGAGATCGTCACTACAACCAGGCGGAATATCAAAAAGCACTCCTCCTTTATCGCCTCGTGTTGTTGAGGGCTGATTTGATCGTCTACTATGAAACCCGTTTGCAGGAAATGAAGGCGGGGAATCAGCTTTTCATCGCGGGCGGCTCTATTTCACTTTCAGATTATAAAAAACAGTTGCTTGAAAAACAGATACGCTATGCCCGTGTGGAGCAGCATTTGGATGTGATTCGCGCGTTCCCTGATTATGATATGGATGTAGCGTTGCGCATTGCTCAGTGCTATGGCGACCTGGATCGCAATTGGCCTGCGTACGCAATCTATCAACGTATTTACACCGAGAATCCGGATTGTGCTCTTTCTGAACAAGCTCGTTTTT
>JAOZSZ010000047.1 GCA_029939385.1 Pontiella sp.
GCCGCGCTTGTGGCGGGGATTTCTGAGGTCTCGATCGCCACACGGATCTCGGCCATTAAGGAGTCTTCTCCGTGATAAATTCTCGGAAGTGGCATGCCACTGAGTTGGCAATTTGCTTGGCGGTGATGATGCATCTGTTGTTATTTATCGGGGTGCGGCCGGCGAATAGCGCGAGCTTGGCAAAGGTTTTTATTCCTCCCCAAACGGACTACCTTGCTCCGTCGTCTGGGTCCGTTCCTGTATCCGGACATTATGCCCGAAAAATATGGTCGCCGATCCTTTTTTCACTTCCATCGGAAATGGGCTTCAGTCAAGGGTTGTTCGATCACGATGTGCGTACGGCATTAAAATTTTCTAAGCCAACACAATATGAAAGTTTTCTTGATATCGATGCGGTTCCGCGCGGAAGTGGAATGCAGATTAATTCGAAGGCGTTGATGATTTCGGCATATGGCGTGGCTCCGCCGCATCCCTCCACGGGCCCCGTTCAACGCGTGAAAAAAGATCCGATAGGTCATCGGATTTATATGGATTCGGATCTTAAGAAGCGTTTGGTGGGTGGAATTATACTTCCTCCATCCCTCAATCAGGAGGTTCATTCCACCTGGCAGGCCTGTGCGGAGATCAGTCTTACTCCTCAAGGTTTAGTGAAGCATGTTTTCCTCGAACAGCCCCTTGAATCTGAAGCCCTGAATCAGGAAGTGATTCGAATGCTTCATGGCTTGCGTTTTAAGCCCGCAGAACATTCCACCGAGGGTCGTATTGAAATCTATTCTCCTGAAGCGGGAGTGATAAAATGATTTCGATGCCCTTGGATGTGCTTCTTATTTTCTTAGTGAGTATTTCACTGTTGGTTGTCGCGGTGCTGGCCCTGATTTACAACATTCGTTCGCTGCACCATCCGAACTGCGAGAAAGAGAGCATCTATGAATGCTCCGAATGCGGCCATGTTTATGCCTTTGCTCGTGCTCGTCCTATGGATCGTTGCCCGCGCTGTGGGCATCTCAACGATGCCGTTCGAACATAGATTCCTTAAGTCAGCGGTCCGCCGGGAGGATCTTGAATAAGGGTGTCGATGGCGTGTTCGGCCCGCTCGGGATAGTCGGCCATATAATGGAGCCCCCGACTTTCTTTGCGTTGCTGTGCGGAGCGAATAATCAGATCGGCAACATCGGCAATATTACGGAGTTCGAGCAAGTCGGCCGTGATGAGATAGGCTCCATAATAGTGCTTAATCTCTTCGCGTAGATTGCGAATTCGCCGCCGCGCACGCGCAAGCCGCCGCTCGGTCCGAACGATGCCTACATAGTCCCACATGGCTGTACGCACTTCATTCCAGTTGTGTTCAACCACCACGGCTTCATCGCTGGGAACGGCTTGCCCCAGTTTCCATCCAGGAATTTGAACTTCATTTTGCAGGGATTTCCAGACCCTAGAAATTTCGATGGCAGCGGCGTGTCCACAAACCAAGGCTTCGAGTAGCGAGTTGCTGGCGAGGCGGTTGGCTCCGTGTAGCCCCGTGCTGGCCACTTCGCCACAGGCATAGAGACCGGGCAACTCGGTGGTTCCATTCACTTCAGCCACAACGCCGCCGCAGGAATAGTGTGCGGCAGGAACGACGGGAATGCGGTCGGTGGCCATATTAATCCCGAAGCGCAGGCAGGCCGCATAGAGGTTTGGAAAGCGGTCGCGTAAAAATTTCTCAGAGCGATGCGTAATGTCGAGATAGACATACGGGTCGCCATGTTTTTTCATGATATGGTCGATGGCGCGCGCGGTAACATCGCGTGTGGCGAGCGATCCGCGTGGGTCGAATTCTTCCATAAAGGGGTGGCCACGCATATCGACGAGTTGGGCCCCTTCACCGCGTACGGCTTCGGAGATGAGGAATGATTTTGCATTGGGGTGGAAGAGACAGGTGGGGTGGAACTGGACGAATTCCATGTTGCGGATGGGTAGGCCTGCCCGCCAAGCCATCGCAACGCCGTCGCCGGTGGCAACGTCGGGATTGGAGGTGTAGGGATAAACCTTGCCCAGTCCGCCGGTGGCCAGCACCGTGCACGTGGCATGTATGGCTAGAATTTGGTCGGTGGTTTTGTCGAGAAAGTAGGCTCCAACACAGCGGTTTTCTCCTTCGAGCCCAATCCAATTAGTGGTGACGAGGCTGATGGCGAGTAGGTTTTCGTGTAGCGTGATATTTTTGTTTTCATGGACACGAGCGATGAGCACCTCCATCATTTCCTGCCCCGTAATATCGCCGGCGTGCAGTACGCGGCGGTGTGAGTGGCCGCCTTCCTGGCCTAGGTCATATTCATTTTTCTTGCCCTTTCGGCGCTCAAATTTGATGCCTAGATTTTCGAGCTCGGCAATGCGATCGTAACCCCCTCGTATGATCTGTTCGATGACCTCTGGCGAGCCTAGCCCGCACCCGGTGGAGATCGTGTCTGCCACATGGGACTCGACGGTATCGTTGGGGTCAATCACGCACGCGACGCCGCCTTGGGCATAAAAACTATTTCCATCGGAGGCCTCTTTCTTGCAGGCCACCAATACACGGCCCTGTTTACTGAGTTCCAGTGCTGCGGTCAGTCCGGCCAGTCCACTGCCAATTACAAGAAAATCGTAGGAATGTGTATTCATGGCATTATCCGTTGCGAATATTATTTTTATGGGTCTCTGCGTCGGCTCGTATTTTAATAATCTGCTCCTGCTTGGTCTGCTGGAGAAACGAGGCTCTGGCGGGGTCGGCTTCGGTTGAGCGTTGCTGATCGAACATAATTTCGGCTTCGGCGATCTGGGCCTTCATTTTTGAATCAATTTCGGCCAGCGCTTTCTTTTGTTCGTTGGTCACTGTTTTTGATTCACCGCTCATCCGTTCCATGGCTAATTCGTATGCACTTTTCATTTCACTCATAAGGGTTTCCTTTCGGTAAGGAATATACGTTTCGAAGGCAGGATATTCAACGATGGGAATGAGTTCTTTTAGGGGGGAATAGTCATACTTGGGGGATAGTGACTTTTTGGCACTCTTTAAATAGATTGAAACAACTGCGCCGTAATGGCACAATTGGGGCATGAAATCAGGATTCTTTGATAAATTAGTGAATCGGCTCGATCATTTAGATTCGGGGAGTTTGCAGAGCTATTTTCTTCGCTTAGCCAAGGAAAAGGGGCTGATGGAGACCATCTTTCAGGCCTTGGAGGAGGGATTGATCGTGCTGAATCGAGAGGCGCAGATTAGTTATGCCAACCGAGCGGCGGAACAAATGTTGGGGTTCAAATTTAAGTCTGCACAGGGGATTCCGATCCAACGCTATCTTAAGGATATTCATTGGGACTTGGTGCTGGATTTGGATGAATATGAATGGAGCAAGCTGGTTCGCCGCGAAATTGAGATTACCTATCCACAGCACCGTTTTATGGAATTCTATGTTGTGCCACTGGCGGCCATTGATGAGAAGGAGGAGGGGGCCGTGGTTATTTTTCGCGACGTTACGCGCGAACGCGAAAGCACGGCGGAGTCGATCGAGACCGAGCGGCTGTATGCGCTGAGCCTATTGGCGGCGGGGGTTGCGCACGAGATCGGAAATCCACTCAACTCTATTAATATTCATTTACAATTACTCGACCGTGAGATTGGCGCCCTTAAGGATGAAACCGCGCGGGAAGAACTGAAGGAATTGGTGGATATCTCACGCAAAGAAGTGGGTCGGCTCGATACCATTATTCGCCAATTCCTTAAGGCGCTACGCCCCTCGATCCCCGAACGTAAGCCGATGAAGTTGGCGCGTTTAGTTAAGGAAACTCTGGAGGTGATGAGGCATGAGATTAGTGATCGCCGTATGTTGGTGGAGACCGATTTTCCCGAAAATATTCCGGTGGTGGCCGTGGATGAAACGCAGGTTAAGCAGGTCTTTTTTAATGTAATTAAAAATGCACTCCAAGCGATGGCGGACGGAGGTGTTCTCAAAATTCATACGCTAAAGTCGGACCGCTTTATCGGGGCCGTATTTGAAGACAATGGCTTGGGCATTGATCCTGAAAAACTAGGCGCAATTTATGAGCCTTTTCATACGACGAAGGCGGAAGGCTCTGGCCTCGGTATGATGATTGTTCAGCGTATTATGCGTGACCACGGCGGCGAGATCGAAATCCATTCCGAGCCAGGACGTGGAACCAAGTTGACATTGAGGTTTCCTCGGGAGGATGCCCGCATCAACTTGCTTGAAGCGCCGGCGCAGGAAAAAGTGAACGGAGGAGAGGAATATGATTAAGCCGGTTATCCTGATTGTTGATGATGAAAAGAGTGCGCGCGATGGTCTTGTGCGTGCCTTGCGGAAGGATTATCGCGTATTTGCGGCAGAGAATGGGGCGATCGCTTTGGAAATGCTTGCGGCCCATAAAATTGATGTGTTGCTGAGCGATGTTCGTATGCCGGGTATGGATGGCATTTCCCTGATGCAACGGGCGCTGAAAAATAATCCGGAGCTGATGTGTATTATTTTGACGGCCTATGGCGATGTTGAGCTGGCGGTGGAGGCGATGAAGTTGGGCGCGATGGATTTTATGACGAAACCGATCAACCTCGATAAGCTGGAGCTGATGCTTGGTCGCGTGCTGAAGGCCAAAAGAATTGAATTAGAAAATGAGCAGTTGCGGGTTCAATTGGATAACAAGTATGGCCTTGAAAATATTATTGGTCGCTCCACGGTAATGCAGGAGGTGTTTGATACCATTCGGCAGGTGGCGGGGTCGCGGGCAACGGTATTGATTCAGGGTGAAAGCGGAACCGGTAAGGAATTGGTGGCCAAGGCGATTCATCAGTTGAGTCCGCGAACGAAGGGGCCGTTTGTGGCGGTTCATTGCGCGGCTCTTGCGCATAACCTTTTGGAGAGTGAGCTGTTTGGTCATGAGAAGGGGGCGTTTACCGGGGCTATGGAGCGGCGGATCGGGCGGTTCGAAAAGGCGGATGGGGGGTCTCTGTTTTTAGATGAGATTAGTGAGATCAATGCTTCGGTGCAGGTGAAGCTTCTTCGAGCCTTGGAGGAACGACAAATTGAACGCGTGGGGAATGATACCCCCGTGGATGTCGACTCGCGTCTGATTGCTGCGACGAACCGTGATTTAAAAAATATGGTTGATGAGGGTGAATTCCGTGAAGATTTGTTTTATCGCCTTTATGTCGTGGTCATCACCTTGCCACCGCTGCGGGAGCGGCAGGACGATATTCTATTGTTACTCAATCATTATCTCTCCGTGTTTAATGAAGAGAATCATAAGCAATTTGAGGGTTTTACTTCGGCGGCCTATGACCTGCTTGCGGCCTATGACTGGCCGGGGAATATTCGTGAACTGCGCAACTTGGTTGAACGAATGGTGGTGCTCACTCAGGGCAAGGTGTTGGATGTGAAGGATATTCCTTCTCATATCTATGAGAAGATAAACGCCGATAATCTGGGGATGAGTGCTGACCTTACGGTGGATGAAATGGAAAAACAGATGATTATTCGAGCCTTGGAAAAAATGGGCGCCAATCGAACCAAGGCGGCGGAAAAATTAGGTATTAGCCGCCGAACCTTACATCGAAAGTTGAACCAGTACGAAATTGATTAGGAGGGCTAGTTGGTGCTATCGCCGGCTCCGAAGCGGTAGATCAAGCTGGCATTTATATTTTGATCGTAGGTCTCTTGCTGGAAGCTGTAGTAGTTAACCCAGTCTGCTTGAATGGACCATTTGTTGTGAAGCTTCCAATGTAGGCCCAGCCCTGCGTTGAGTTGGAAGGTCTTCTGATCAACATCTTCATCCCACATTTGTTCACCAAATCCGGCGGTGATAAAGGGGCGGAGTTTGCGCTTGGTGTTGAAGTAATATTGGGTGTCGATGCTATAATTTTCGTAAATAACAGGAGTTTTGGTTCCTTTCTTCTCAAAGTCGCCCCACGCATAGCTAAGGCGAGAGGAGAAGCGGGGGGAGAAATAAAGACCGAGGGTGACTTTGGTATAGAAGTCGTCCTCCACGCCGTGGTCTTTATCGAAGAAGGTGTGACCGCCTCCAATCGAAAAGCCGACGAGGCGGGTATCAATAGGATCATCCTGAAATTCTAAATTTCGAGTTTCGCGCTTCTCTTCGGGGGTGTTACTTCCGCCCAAGGGAAAATTCATATTAAGGTAAACTGTATGATCGACGATTTTTCCGTCGGGAACGGCGGCGTAAGAAAAATATCCATAGCCTGACTTGATCCATTTTCGACCGACTACCCGGTTAACGCCCCGGCCGATTGAGTCGATTGGATCGAGGAAGAAGAGCGAGGTTTCGCCTAGGATTTTTGAGCCGGCCACGTGGTTTTGTCGATCTCGGATCTTTAGTTCGGTCTGATACGCCCATTCTCCATAAACCCAACCGATGAGTGGGGTGAAAACTAAATCCTGAACAGAAGGGACTTCGGCAAAGGCTTCTATTCCGTATTCCCAATAGAAGGTCGACATCAGCGCGGTATAGACAAAAGAGTCCCATTGTCGATAGCCGGACTTTCGCGCCACTTGGTAGTAGACTCCCCCAACATACGCATGGCCGACATAGTTATAGGCCCAGTTGTCATGATCCCATACGGGGCCAGAGCTTACGTTATCGACCCACTTGCTAAAAATATCATCTTCCGTTTCCCAGCCCGTTGCCGATTCTGGAAGTGCCGCCAGAAAGAGAGCCACACCCGCTCCATAAATAAACATGGATTTGGTTTGTGACCAGACCCGCGCGCCGTCTTCACCATTTTCTGGATTGAATAGGGAGACGTGATAAGGAGAAGTGTAGAGTGCCGGATCGATTGCCAGTGCCGTCCAATAAGAATTGGTGGGCCATTGTTGAACCTTTTCGGGAAGAGCATTCGTTTGCCCGCAGACGGTTCCAGAAATTAAGCTGGTTGCTACGATGAGCCAGAGAGAAAACCGAAAAATAGAATTAGATCGTAATGGACTCATGATAGGTCATTCTTGTTTAAGAGGTTTTGAAAGATAATCAATTCTTTCCATATTGCAATGCATGAAAGGCATTATGTTTATAAGGACTTCATCTTGAGCGATTAAAATAAATAGGCGACCGCTCGACTTCATCTTTTGACAGGCTTATTGTACGCGACTTGGTTCAGAATGGGCCATTGGGTCATATAATGGGTACGAGCTTTAGTTGGCTCTCTTCTACGGAATAAAAGATGAAATCAATAATCCTTTTTTTGAGAACAGCGCTTTATTCAATCTTAATGGGCTACGGTTTCGTGGCTTATGGGGAGGAGGGTGCCCCCCGAAATCAAGCCACTCCGATCTATGTGGCGAATCAAAATCCTTTTGTGCAAATATTTGGTCTGCCCAAAGCCGAACCCGGTACGATAACGCCGGCGGGGAAACTCGATGTTGGATTTTTATATTTTGTTTCCAACAATGCCATTAATAGCACGGCGAACGGCGAGTCGATGACTTGGGATGGTGAAACCGCACAATATAATCTCCGATTTCGATATGGGGTTTCCGATCAATTGGAGCTGGGCATGGATGTTCCATATATAGACCACAGCGGGGGGTATTTAGATTCTCTAATTCGTAATTTTCATGATCTTTTTGGCATGCCTAATGATCGGCAGGAAAGCTTCAATAAAAACGAACTGCATTATAAAATTGATGGAGAGGGGGTTGATATACGGGAGCGACAAAGTGGCTTCGGCGATATCCGTTTCTCGGCCGCCTTTTCGCTACTGAAAAAAACGCCGAGTACCCAACGTTATCTCGCTCTGCGCTCTCAAATAAAATTACCCACTGGAAATTCCAGGGATTTGTTGGGAAGCGGCGGAACCGATGTTTCAACGGGATTGGCGTATAGTGATTACAAAACACTAAGTGCTATAAACACGGTTCTCTCTGCACATTGCGGGATGATCTATATGGGAAACGCAAAAGTGTTGCGGGATCTTCAACGTCATTTTGCCGGTTATGGCGGGGTGTCACTCGATTGGTTGGCCACAAAACATCTAGAATTTAAGGTGCAGTTGGATCTGCATTCAGCGGTATATGAGAGTGAACTTAAGCAACTTGGATCGTCCATTCAACTTTTGGCTGGCGGCACTGCACATCTGCCGGGCGAGGTATTGCTTGATCTGGGAATGTCGCAACAAGTGGTGACGGATGCCACTCCTGATGTGGGGTTTTATCTCATGCTCCGCCATCGTTTTTAAGTATGAATTAATCTTCGTAGACGATGTATTTTTCAAGATCGTTAGGGGCCAGGAATTCAGGAATAAGCTTTTTTTTGGCCGAGGCTTTGTGGTGGTGCACAGACGCCGGATCGCCGGTGATGAGGGGGTGCCAGCGGGGTAAAGGCTTCCCTTCATAGAGCAGACGATAGGCGCACGTTTTGGGCATCCACTGGAAGTGCTCGGGATGCTTGACCGAGAGCACGGCACAGTCGGGGACGGTTTCATGACGGTTGGGATAGTCAATGCAACGGCAGGTATTCACATCGAGCATGCGGCAGGCGACGCAGGTGTAGTGAACCTCTCCGGTCTTTTCATCTTCGAGCTTATGCACGCAACATTTGGCGCAACCATCGCAGAGTGCTTCCCATTCAGTTTCATTCAGTTCTTGAAGTGTTTTTGTTTCCCAAAACTTCATGTCAGC
>JAOZSZ010000048.1 GCA_029939385.1 Pontiella sp.
ATTTGTCCCCGTCCTGAGAGGCGGGTGGGCCGCCTGCGGTACGGGGCTGCCTCTATGTAAAAAAGGCTCTCCCATTACTGGAAGAGCCTTTCTTTGGCGGGGATACTTGGGCCTTATTTTTCGCCTGCAACAACCTCCGCGATATTAAGCGCGTGGTCTTTCATGCGACGGTAAAAATTAAGCAGGTCGGTATAGGCCAGACTAAAGAGAGGCGATACTTCTTCTTTTTGTAGTCGTTCAAGATGCTCGCGGCGAGAATCCTTCATGAGTTGTCCAATGGCGGTCCCTTCGGTTATGGCCCAGATCAGCTGATCTGAGTTTTCCTCTTTCATGCTTTCGTTAATTTTGATGATGTAAGTATCCACTCGATCATGCAATATAAGTAATTTTTTAAGGGCGGGGCCTTCAATTTTCATCTGATTTTCTCTCAGTTTCTTGATGCCTTTGAGGACATTTGTAACGTAGTCACTGAGCGATTCGTATTCATCGGCAATACGCATTTGCATGTGTGCTTTGGTGGTAACTTCCTGAGGTACCTGTCCGGAAACCATATTGCTGAGAAAGAGGAATATTTCCTTTTGAACGTTATCGAGAATTTCTTCGCGGTGGAAAAGCTTCTGCTCAATTTGATCGGTTTTCTCTCCGTCAAGGCAGACCCTTAGTTGATTCATCATTCCTTCTACGCTCTCCGCCATAAAGTTAAGCTGCTCCTTTGACTGAATGATACCTAGGGAAGGGGTATCGAGCATGCGTACATCAAGGTACGTGAGATGAGCGACTTCTTTTGCCTCTTTTTCAGGGACTAATCGGGTAACGAATTTGGCTAATAGGCCAGTAAATGGAAGGAAGACCAGCACGTTAATTACATTAAAGGTGGTATGGGTGAGGGCGATGCCGGTTGTAATAATGATGCCGAATTTCTTTTCATCCATTGAATCGATATCAATTTCCATCGGATTGAATCCGGTTTTCCAGGCCACGAAGTTAGATAAGCCTATAATGGCGATTGGGAATAGAGCGATAAACCAAATGGTACCTATCACATTGAATAGAAAGTGGGCATAGCCCGCGCGTTTGGCATTGGTGCTGGTTCCAATAGAAGCGATTAAGGCCGTGACGGTTGTGCCAATATTTTCGCCTAGAACCAGTGCGGCAGCGGTCTGAAACTCAATCACTCCCATGGCGGCTAAGCCAATCGTGATGCCTAATGTTGCCGAGGAAGACTGAACAATCATGGTCAGAATGCAGCCGACGGCAGCACATTTTATGATCCCTAGATATGTGGTGGCCTGGAAGGCCTGAAACCAAGCGTTAAATTCTTCATGTGAACGGAGGGGTTTAAATCCATTCTTCATGAGCTCAAGGCCATAAAAAACCATACCAATGCCCATGATGGTCATACCCACGTAGCGCACGCGTTCATTTTTGGAGAACAGGAAAAAGAAGGCCGCGATTCCAAGGATTGGAAGGCCCCATTTCCCAATATTCAGAACCAAGATCCAGCCGGTGATGGTGGTTCCAATATTGGCTCCAAGAATAACGCCGATCGCTTGCATCAGGGTCATGATGCTTGAGTTTACGAAGCCAACAACCATGACCGTCGTCACAGAGCTGGATTGTACAAGCATTGTAATTAGAAGCCCCATGAACACCCCTCGGACTCGGTTGTTCGTGGCGATACCGATAATCTTACGCAAACGATCTCCGGACACGGCCTGCAGGCCTTCTGACATATGCTTCATTCCTAATAGGAATATACCGAGTCCACCTATGACTTTTAGTGCAATTTGAAGAAAGCTAGTATCCATGGGTCATCCTCATTACGGTTGAGTTTAAATGAAAAAGGAACCTAGCAAAATCATAGCGATTTGCTAACAACAAATTGTTAGCGTTTTATTAGCTCGGTTGATGGCGCACAATCTCGGCTTCGAGCATGTAGATAACATCTTCTGCAATGTTGCAGGCATGGTCGCCGATGCGTTCAAGGCGGCTCGTGACCGCCAGCAGAGTGATGAGCGATTCTGCGTGTTTCGGCTCGCGCTGGAGGGCTTCGATGATTGCGGCCTTCATTTCGGATTTCATGATATTGATCTCTTCATCGTTCTGAATGACCTCGCGGGCGAGATAGGGGTCGATTTCGATAAGTGCATCGAAGCTCTTACGGACGATCGTCTTTACAAGATAGGTCATTTGGTGCAGGTCGATCGGGAATTTGGGTTTAGGGCATTGGTTAATTACGATGCCATTTTTAGCAATATCGGCGGCGAGGTCGCCGATGCGCTCGAAATCATTATTCATTTTCATAACGGAAATAATGAAGCGCAGATCGATGCAAACAGGTTGATAGAGAGCGAGCGCCTTAAGGCATTCCTCTTCAATTTCAACCTCCAGATTATCGATAAATGCATCGTCATCAATCACTTTTTGAGCGAGTCGGGTATCGTTTTCCTGAAACGATTTAACAGCCAAGTCGACGCTTTCATCGACCCGCGTGCTGAGCGAATAGATAAGTTTTTTGAGCCGTTCGAGTTCTTTTTCTAGATGCTTTGCCATATTAATCTCCCTAGCCGAAACGGCCGGTAATATAATTTTCTGTCTGCGGATTTTTGGGGTTAGTAAACAACTGTTTGGTCTTGCCGAATTCAACGAGCACCCCTTCATACATAAAAGCGGTTAGGTCGGAAACGCGCGCTGCCTGTTGCATATTGTGGGTCACAATCACGAGGGTGTAGTTTTCCCGCAACACCCCAATGAGATCCTCAATTTTAGCAGTCGCTTTGGGGTCGAGCGCGGAAGTCGGTTCGTCCATCAGCAGGATTTCCGGCTGAATGGCGAGCGCGCGGGCGATACAAAGGCGTTGTTGCTGGCCGCCCGACATCCCCAGCGCATTCGCGGAAAGCCGATCCTTAACCTCATCCCAGATCGCGGCCCGCCGCAGGCTCTGTTCGACGGTCTCGTTGAGCTTCTGCCGGTTCCGCATCCCTTGCAGGCGTGGGCCGTAAGCGACATTGTCAAAGATGGATTTAGGAAAGACATTGGGCTTTTGGAAAACCATACCGACGCGAGCACGCAGGGTGACAACGTCGATATTTTTCCCGTAGATATTGTGTCCGTCGAAAATCATTTCCCCTTTGGCATGAGCTGAGGGAATCAGGTCATTCATGCGGTTGATTGCGCGTAGCAGGGTGCTTTTTCCACATCCGCTTGGTCCGATCATTGCCGTAACTTTACGCTTAGGGATCTGCATATTGACCTTGCGAACGGCCTCGAAATTTCCGTAGAACAGCGAAAAGTTCTTCGCCTCGACATGCGTTTCATGGCCGGTTATTTCGTTCCCGCGTTCGGCGAACGCGTCGATTTTCTTCATCGTGATTTCTTCGGTCATTTTAGCCTCTTAACTTTTTTGAGATTCGGGCGCGCATCAGGATGGCGGCCATATTGAGCAGGAGCACGATCACTACAAGGGTGAGAACCATGCCGTATTGGACGTGGCGAATTTCGTCTACGGCTTCGTGCTCGGTGCAGAGATTGTAGATATTCCAAGGGAGGGCAGGCGTCGGCTGGTTCAGTGTCTCCCAGATCTTGAGCGGGGCACCGACGCTGACGGCGGCGGTGAAAATGATCGGCGCTGTTTCGCCGGCGGCGCGGCCCATACTGATGACGATGCCGGTCAGGATTCCGGGAAGTGAAGCGGGGAGGATGACGGTTAAGATGGTGTGCCAGCGTCCCGCGCCGAGGCTGAGCGCGGCCTCCTTATAGGTGCGGGGTACAGCGAGAATGGCCTCTTCAGCAGAACGGATAAGGGTGGGCAAAATTAGCAAGGAGAGGGTAAGCGATCCGGCCAGCACGCTTTTGGAATCGGAGACGTGGATGGTGTTGAGGAAAAAGGCCAGCCCAAAAAGACCGAAGACGATGCTCGGAACCCCGGCGAGCGTGCTGATGCAGATGCGCAGGAAGCTGACGACACGGCCTTCCTTGGCATATTCGCAGAGGTAGATCGCGGCGATCACGCCCATCGGAATGGCGAAGAGCATGGCCCCGAGGGTGAGGTATAGTGTGCCAAGGACTTCCGGCCAGATGCCCCCAAAAATATGCGAGTCCTTCGATTTGTCGGTGATGAATTGCCAGTAGAAGGTGGTTTTCGGGCGCATCATTTCGTCAATGTGTTCCTCCATGTAGTGGAAGAGGGGTTCAAGTTTTGTGCCAGCGAATTGTTCGATGCGCGGAGTTTCGACGAGTACGCCCATGGCGCCGGGGATGGAATAGTCCCACTCTTCGGAAAAAAGAACTTCGTGTAATTTAATTTGAGTGCGATCCCAGCGCATTTGTCCATAGCGCTGGCGCATCAGCACGGGAGTGCGCTCGCCGGGAGCAGGACCCAGCAGAACCGTGATCGCCTGCTCGACTTCGCGGTAGGCGCTTTTGTATTCGCCCCGTGTGGAACGTTCCATGGTTTTCATCTCGGCCTTGAAATCTGCCAGTATTTGATAGATGGGCTCGCGCGCCGCTTTGGCCTTTTCCATTTCGGCGGGAAATCGATCGGTATTACCGCGGTCGAACTCTTCGAGCATCACGCGCCGATGTTCAATGGTTCCTTTAAAGATGAACGCCTTCGATCCGCGCCAGAGAATAGGTGTAAGAATCAGCAAGAGCGCCGCCGCCATCATGCCGATTGCAATCAGGCCGAGTCCGGAGAAGGCTTTGTCCAATAGTTTTCGAGTTTCAAGTGTCATATTTAAGATTTCAAGTTTCAGGTCTAGCTCTTTCCCAATTTTTTACGGGAGCGCTTCACGATGAGTTCGCTGGCGAGATTCATGACGAAAGAGAAGGCGAGCAGGCAGAAGGCCATGGCAAAAAGGACGTGGTAGCGCGATGAGCCGGTGACGTGATCGGCCTCTCCCATATCGCCGGCAATGGTGGCGGTGAGGGTGCGGATGGGCTGGAGCATATTGTGCCAAGGATCGGGAATACGTGCGGCGTTTCCCGACGCCATCCAGACCACCATCGTTTCGCCGATCGCGCGCATGACCCCGAGAATGACGGCGGCAAGAATGCCGCTGACGGAGGCGGGGATGACGGTTTTAATGATCGTCTCTGCGCGGGTGGCTCCGAGAGCGTAGGAGCCTTCGCGCAGCTCGCGGCCGGCGGCTTGCAGGGCGTCTTCAGAAACGCTGACCACAGTGGGAAGCGCCATAATGCCGAGGATGACGGCGACGTTGAGTGCGTTGGTTCCACTGCTGATCTCCACGCCGGCCAGGCGGGAGGCGAGGCTGTGGATCGTGAAGAGGGCGAGGCCCCCGAGGATCGGGAAAACGACCCATCCGGTTTTTTTGGATTCAAGTTTTTCATTAATCAGATCGCCGAGCACCACGACGAGCAGGGCGAGGATGGGGCCAAGAATCATCCACGTTCCGGCGGATAGGATCGCGCCGCCGTGGTTTTGCAGGAGCGGGGCGAAGACCACCAGTGCAAAGAACCCGTAGGCGACCGAGGGGATTGCCGCGAGAATTTCGATGACGGGTTTGACGATCTGCCTGACGTTGAAAGGGAGCAGGTCGCTTAGGCAAATCGCTGCCGCAATGCCCAGCGGAACGGCCACCACTACCGCACCAAGGGTGACGAGCCCCGTGCCTATAAAAATCGGAAGGGCTCCAAATTCAGCTGGCTCGCCTGAAGGGAACCAAGCGGTGCTGGTGAAGAACTCCTTAAAGCCTTCTAGTTTAAAGAAGGGAATTGCATCTTTAAGGATGAAGTAGAAGATGAAGAAGACGGCAAACGTGGAGAGTGAGGTGATGAATAAAAGGAAGCCTTGTCCAAGTAACGCACCCATGCGCTGACGTTGGCCTGTGGCATTGCTCATGATTAAACTAGAACTCTTTTGCATGGGGAAGAGCGTGCTTCGGGTGTGTTAGTGGGAGATGAGCGGGACGTTAGTGTTGGGTGAAAACGGGGTGTTTTTTAGCCGGATTTTTTGTATTTGAAAATATTTCGCTTTCTTTCTTTAAATTGGGTTTATGCGGTGTAATAGAAGAGTGGTTTATATGATTAGTTGGTTTGGAAAATAGACACTAACAAGGAGTAGAATTATGCTATCCGCATTTGATAATGCCATGACGCTGGTGGAGAGAACCGCAAAGCATTTGGATCTTTCATCGAAATATCCAAAACACAAGATTGTGGAGCGGCTTCGTATCCCGAACAAAATTATTATGTTTAGCAGTCCGTTGCAAAAAGACAACGGAGAGATCGAGGTCTACTCCTCTTTTCGAGTGCAGCATAGCGATGTTCTTGGCCCATATAAGGGAGGAACCCGTTTCAACAAGAATGTTGACCTCGATGAGGTGAAGGCTCTTGCATTATGGATGACTTTAAAAACAGCCTTGGTAAATATTCCATTTGGTGGAGCCAAAGGTGGAATAGCGGTCGATCCGCACAAGCTGAGTGTCACCGAACTTGAACGGCTCGTCCGAAAATATACCAGCAAACTGGTTTCTGATATCGGCCCCAGCGTCGATATCCCCGCTCCCGACATGGGAACGGGGGCCCGCGAAATGGCGTGGATCTATGATGAGTATCGCAAGCACCGTGAAGTGGCTAAAGGGGTGGTGACGGGGAAGCCGGTGGAAATCGGTGGTTCGCTTGGACGCTTGTCCGCGACGGGCAAGGGGGTGGTTTATTGCATGCTTGAAGCCGTGCGTGAAATGGGGCTGGAAAATTATACAGTAGCCATTCAAGGGTTTGGTAATGTGGGTTCTCAGGCCGCCTTAGACCTTTGGGAGAGGGGCATCTCTATTGTAGCGGTGGGGGATGTGACGGGAAATATTTATAATGCGGATGGGTTTAATATCGAGGAACTCGTGGCGTATTGCAAAAAGAAGGGCGGCGTGAAAGGATTCCCAGACTCCGTTCCATTAAAGAGTATTATAGCGTGCGACTGTGATGTGCTATTGCCATGCGCCATGGAAAATGTGATCCGCGGGCGAAATGCCAGACACGTTAAAGCCAAGTTAATTGTTGAAGGAGCCAATGGTCCAACGACGCCACGGGCGGATAGTCTTCTTGAAGAGCGCGGCGTGAAGGTGGTGCCTGACATTCTTGCCAACGCCGGCGGCGTTATCGTTTCTTATTATGAATGGGTACAAAACCGTGAGGGGTTCTATTGGACGGAGGAGGACGTGGAAGAACGTCTGTTTAATCTGCTTCGTCAGACCTATTCGCGTGTGTCGGAGTATTCAGCTAAAAATAAGATTAGCCTGCGTTCCTCCGCCTATGCCCTCGCCCTCGGGAAAATCGCGAAGGCGATGGCTGCCCGCGGTGTCCAATAGGAGGGCGGGCACCCTAAAAAAGGCGTGATCCAAAAAATTACGCCTCACCCGTCACATTGCATTAATATGCAGTGACCGGAACAAATCCGATTTCCTCAACAATTTCTTGGCCATCTTCGGTGAGGTGGATGGTATTGAATTGGTAGAGGGGGCTTCCGAGTTTGGGGTATTTATCGGTGTACATGAACAGCGGGCGGGCAATGGGATATTCGCCCGTCTGTACCGTTTCGGCGGTGGGATAGATGCCGTTAATCTTGAGCGCCTTGACGGTTTTATCGACGAAGCCAAGCCCCGCGAAGCCGATGGCGGCGGGGGTGGTCTGCACTCGTTGGCGGATTGCACCGTTGGAGCCGACCTTCTCAACCTTTGCACTTAGGTTTTGTTTTTTCATGACGAGTTTGTTGAAGGTCTCGAAGGTGCCGGAGTTGGTGTCGCGCGAGATGGCCACAATCTTTTTATCGGGGCCGCCGAGCTCTTTCCAATTCATAATTTCCCCCCGGTAAATTTTTCGGACCTGCTCTAAACTCAGTTCCTGTACCGGATTGGAGGGGTGTACAAGGATGGGTAAGCCGTCGAGCGCAACCACATGTGCGACCGGGTGGATGCCTTTTTCGGCGCAGGCCTTAAATTCACTGTCCTTCATCGGGCGCGACATTGCGGCAATATTGCAGCTGGCATTGAGTAAGCTTTTTGCGCCGTTGCCGCTGCCGGACTCAGATATCGTAATATTGATATCGGGGTTAGCTGTCATGAAGTATTCAGCAAAGGCCTTGGCGATGGGGCCAACGGTGGTGGAGCCGTCGATTACAATTGTATCGGCGGCATGGGTGAAGTTGGCCACCGTCGTTGCGATGATGAGTGCGAGGATTTGTTTTTTCATTTCAATTTTTCCTTTAGGTTAAATAACACTTCCTAATTGAAG
Source organism: Pontiella sp. (assembly GCA_029939385.1). GTDB lineage: Bacteria > Verrucomicrobiota > Kiritimatiellia > Kiritimatiellales > Pontiellaceae > Pontiella. The sequence goes on from JAOZSZ010000048.1 coordinate 8,248, forward strand.
TGGTGCCAACCTTGGAGTCCTTGAGTTAGGGGCGTGTGATTTGAACGTTAGAAAGTAGTGAGAGCCAGGGTAAAGACGCTGCCTTTCCCGAGCTTGCTTTCCACGGTTATGGTGCCGTTGTGCGCCCGCGCGATATGCTTGACGATGGAGAGCCCCAGGCCGGTGCCTCCGAGCTTGCGGCTGCGGGCGGTGTCGACACGATAGAAGCGCTCGAAGAGCCGTTCGAGATGCTTGGTTTCAATTCCAAACCCCTCGTCTATGACAGAGAGCGTCACTTGGTTGTTCTGCTGTTGAGCCAAAATCTGCACGGTTTTATCCGGATCGGAATATTTAATGGCATTAACAATCAGGTTCACGAGCGCTTGTTCAACGAGCGGAGCGTTGATAGATAGGGACAGG
>JAOZSZ010000242.1 GCA_029939385.1 Pontiella sp.
GAATCAGGAACTTCCGGGAAATAGCCCACGTCGATATAGTTATCCTGGAAATGGGGATCGCGGGGAAGAAGGGGGTTGCTGCCCTCCTTAAGCTCATAGTTGGTGGTATAACGATAAGGCCAAATATCTAAAAATGGAAGCGCCGTCGAAACACCCCCGATAAATCCGCTGAAATAGGAAATTACGGGGGTCGTCGGCCCCTTGCTCACCGTCCAAGAATTTTGTGGTTCACACGCATTGAGGATTCGATCTTCTAGTACGCCAGCAACCTCTTCATCGCCGATGAATACGCCACATTCCGTATTGAGTTTGGCCGAACGCGGATCAAAATTATGCGATCCAATCATGGCAATCTTTCGATCAATCACAAATGATTTGGCATGAATACATAAACTCGGCCCGGCTCGTCGCACCTTCTTTAGATCGGTCTCTTTTTCGACTCCGTTCTCTTTAATCGCACGATTTATGAGCTCATCAAGGCCATAAATATACTGATTCTGATCGGCTGGATAGGGCTTCGATTCATAGATGTCGATGCCCGACTTTTTATATAACTCTTTCCGATGCTTGAAGGATAAAGCATAAACGTGAGCATGATCCGCCGCCGCAAGGCTATTGCTCGATGCAATAATGCGAAATCGGGGATTGGCCTTATAGATCGCATTGAATTCCTTACGGGTTTCTCGGCTGTAGATTAAATACGGGGTTTGATAGACGAGTCGCTCTGTAGCTATTTTCAGGGCATTCCTGAACCATTCACTAAAATCCATGTGCTCGCCATGCCCACGGAACTTGCGCGGCGTGTCATAGATAAACTGCACTTTATCGGCCTCGTAGACCTTTAAACCCTTCCGAACTTTGGAAAGCGAACGCTCGTTAGCCAACCGATCAATCTCCTCGAACATCCAATGATTCTTCGGATCAGAAAAAGGGGTCGCCCCATTGTCCAGCATATCGAACTCCGCCCGCACATCGAGGAGTTGTGTCAGGAAAACCGCATTCTTATCTTCCCAGAAAAGTTCGAAGGAATCGCGCATATCCATCACCGCAGGACCGGCCACAATCACATCGCGATCGCGGAAAAGAAAGGCGGTATCGCGGTCATAGTATTTCCCTTCATAGTTTCGCCCGCCAGCAATACCAATGCGACCGTCAACGAGCAACAGCTTATTGTGCATCCGCCGATTCATCCGCTTCGTCTTAAAAAGTAGATTATCCCAAAAACCAAAGCGCCCTTGCTGGGCATATTCTGAAAGCGGTTTATAGAGACAAATTTCCACATTACGGTGCGCGCGCGCCATACGAGCCAGCTGCTCCGGGGAGCCCGGCATATTCAGTGCATCAATTAAAATGCGGACCAGCACACCGCGCTCGGCCGCTTTCACCAACTCATCGAACACAAACTGGGTGGTTGGATCATCCTTCCAGATGAACGTTTGAATATCAATGGAGCAATGCGCCGCGCGGATCAGATGAATACGGGCGAGCAATGCATCATCGCCCAGCTCAAGAATACTGACATATTCAGCCAGCCCTCCTGCCTCCATGTTTTTCCACGCCTTAGCCGCATAGTCGTGATATTCCGAATCGATCGGCTTCGCCGCCGCGAAATCCGAGCGCTTCAGCCGCTGATATTTAAAGGCATTTTCAAGTTCACGCTCCGGGATCGTCGAACATCCCGTTAAGAAAAGAACTATGCCGCAGAAAAATATAGACCCACGAATGAACATTGATGAATATCGATGAGCTACGGAGGGCCTTTGGGGACGGCCTGTTTCGCCGAGAGCGGGATCGACGATCCCACCTACAGCAGGAATCCATCCCGTAGTATTTCCTCTTAATCTCATCATGAAGAACACTCTATCCATTCCGACCCCGTAAGCAAACTCGTTTCATTAGAGAGAAAGATTAGGGAAGGATGCGACGCGTGACTTGAAGAACGAAAACGGAATGAAGCTGACTATTGCTCCGGCAGTTAAATATTGTGATCCGCAGGACTAATTATTAGCCGCAAAAGAGCGCACAGAACTCAAAACTCAAATAGGTGTTTTCTTTCGCTCTTTCGCAGCTAATCCCAGTATTCAGTCGCCGGATCTATAAGATTGTTCCTCGTAGAGGCACTGAGAATGCAGAGGTGCCAAAGGTTTATCTCTGCGAGCTCTGCGTCTTTAGTGAGCAGAGCGAACGAGCGATAAATATGATTCCAGTTAATTTGGTATAATACGCCGTTAATCTAAGTCACTTGCAAAACCTCGACCAAACCCACAACGGTGTAGCACGCGCTTCCATTCCGATGGAGCGCGCATCGTTCGGACGGAACATGTTGGGCGTGAAAAACGCGCTCCCGCAGACGGGAAGCGCGTACTACACCTTTGAGGGGGTTTGCAAACGGCTCAATCTGAATAGTTTTTTAACCACAGAATACACCGAACACACGGGAGAAAAGTAGATTGGGCATAAGGACACAAAATCCTGATCCTCCTGTTATCCCGTCTAGATTTCCCCTCCCAGAGGGGGGTCCGTTTACTGAAGTTGAACCTCAACCTTGTAGAATCCTGTGGAATCC